>JBDIAU010000074.1:0-7866 GCA_039812565.1 Beutenbergiaceae bacterium | reverse complement strand
CCGGGGAATGCCCGCCCCGCCCCCAAGGTTGAGTGCATCAGACTCAACTCACCGCCCGCCCGGCTTGACACCGAGCGAACGCGCGGCAGACTTGAGCCCGGACGACTCAACTAGCCCGGCCCCGACCTTCGGGACCCGGGGCCGGACGGGCCGGGTGCGCCCCGGCCTCGAGAGGAGCAGGCAGACATGGCACGAGCGGTCGGCATCGACCTCGGGACCACCAACTCCGTGGTCGCCGTCCTGGAGGGCGGCGAGCCCACGGTCATCGCGAACGCCGAGGGCGCCCGGACGACGCCGTCGGTGGTCGCCTTCAGCAAGTCGGGCGAGGTGCTCGTCGGCGAGATCGCCAAGCGCCAGGCCGTCACCAACGTCGACCGGACGGTCACCTCGGTCAAGCGCCACATGGGCACCCCGTGGTCCAAGAAGATCGACGACAAGGCGTACTCCGCGCAGGAGATCTCCGCGCGCATCCTCGGCAAGCTCAAGCGCGACGCCGAGCAGTACCTCGGCGAGACCGTCACCGACGCGGTCATCACCGTGCCGGCGTACTTCAACGACGCCGAGCGTCAGGCGACGAAGGACGCCGGCCAGATCGCCGGCCTCAACGTCCTGCGCATCATCAACGAGCCCACCGCGGCCGCGCTCGCGTACGGCCTGGAGCGGGGCAAGGAGGACGAGCTCATCCTCGTCTTCGACCTCGGCGGCGGCACGTTCGACGTCTCCCTCCTCGAGGTGGGCAAGGACGAGGACGGGTTCTCCACCATCCAGGTCCGTGCCACGAACGGCGACAACCGCCTCGGCGGCGACGACTGGGACCAGCGGGTGGTCGACTGGCTGATCAGCCAGGTCAAGAACTCGTCCGGCGTGGACCTCTCGAAGGACAAGATCGCGCTCCAGCGCCTCCGCGAGGCCGCGGAGCAGGCGAAGAAGGAGCTCTCCTCCGCCACGCAGACCACGATCTCCCTGCAGTACCTCTCGATGTCGGAGAACGGCCCCATCCACCTGGACGAGAAGCTCACTCGCGCGCAGTTCCAGCAGATGACCTCGGACCTGCTCGAGCGCACCAAGGCGCCGTTCCACAACGTCATCCGCGACGCGGGCATCAAGGTCGCCGACATCCACCACGTGGTCCTCGTCGGCGGCTCGACCCGCATGCCCGCCGTCGGCGAGCTCGTCCGCGAGCTCACGGGCGGCCAGGAGCCCAACAAGGGCGTGAACCCGGACGAGGTGGTCGCCGTCGGCGCCGCGCTCCAGGCCGGCGTCATCAAGGGCGAGCGCAAGGACGTCCTGCTCATCGACGTCACGCCGCTGAGCCTGGGCATCGAGACCAAGGGCGGCGTCTTCACCCGCCTCATCGAGCGCAACACGGCCATCCCGACCAAGCGCTCCGAGGTCTTCTCCACGGCCGAGGACAACCAGCCGAGCGTCCTCATCCAGGTGTTCCAGGGCGAGCGGGACTTCGCCCGGGACAACAAGCCCCTGGGGACGTTCGAGCTGACCGGCATCGCACCGGCGCCCCGCGGCATGCCGCAGATCGAGGTCACGTTCGACATCGACGCGAACGGCATCGTGCACGTGTCCGCGAAGGACCGCGGCACGGGCAAGGAGCAGTCGATGACGATCACCGGCGGCTCGGCGCTGCCGAAGGACGAGATCGACCGGATGGTCAAGGAGGCCGAGGCGCACGCGGCGGAGGACCACCAGCGCCGCGAGGAGGCGGAGACCCGCAACACGGCGGAGAACCTCGTCTACTCGACGGAGAAGGTCCTCAGCGAGAACGCCGAAAAGCTCCCGGCGGAGGTGACGGCTGAGGTCCGCACCGCGATCGACGAGCTCAAGACGGCGCTCGCGGGCACCGACGCCGAGGACGTCAAGGCCAAGATGCAGCACCTGTCCACCGTGAGCCAGAAGATCGGCCAGGCGATCTACCAGTCCGAGCAGGCGCAGCAGACCGCGCCGCCGCAGCCCGGTGCCGCCGGGGGCGGGGCGGCGGACTCCGGCGCCGAGCAGGACGACGTGGTCGACGCCGAGATCGTCGACGAGGACGAGCAGAAGTGACCGGCGAGCACGGCACCGAGGGGGCGGCCGCGGCCGCCCCCTCGGGGGTCGCCGACGAGTTCGGCCCCGTGATCCGGGACAACCGGCGCGTCGACCCGGCGACGGGCGAGCCCCGGGTCCCGGACTCGGCCGCGCGCCCCGCGCCCGGGCCGACGGCGGAGCCCACGGACGACGACGAGCTCGCCGCCGCCCGTGAGCTCGCCGACGAGCGGCTCGGGGACCTCCAGCGCCTCGGCGCCGAGTTCGCGAACTACCGCAAGCGCGTCGACCGCGACCGCGCCCTCGAGTACGCCCGGGGCGTCGCGGACGTCCTGGACGCGCTGGTCCCGGTGCTCGACGACCTCGACGCAGCGCGCCGGCACGGGGAGCTGACCGGCCCGTTCGCGGCGATCGCCGAGAAGCTCGAGGGGGCGCTGGCGCAGCGGTTCGGCCTGGTGCGCTATGGCGAGCCGGGTGAGGTGTTCGACCCGACCGTCCACGAGGCCCTCTTGCACTCCACCGCGGAGGGCGTCGAGGAGAGTGAGGTCTCGATGGTCCTGCAGCCGGGCTACCGGGTGGGCGAGAAGATCCTCCGGGCCGCGCGCGTGGCCGTGGTCGGACCGGAGTGACCGACGGGCGGCGCGCCCGCGGGACGACGGCGGGGGTGAGGGAGCGATGACGGGTCAGGACTGGCTGGAGAAGGACTTCTACGCGGTCCTCGGCGTCCCGAAGGACGCCGACGCGGCGGCCGTGAAGAAGGCCTACCGCTCGCTCGCGCGCACCCTCCACCCCGACCACAACCCCGGCGACGCCGCCGCCGAGGCTCGGTTCAAGGAGGTCGGGGAGGCGTACGCCGTGCTGTCCGACCCGGAGCAGCGTCAGCAGTACGACGCGCTGCGGGCGATGGCCGGCGGCGGGGCCCGGTTCTCGGCGGGCAGCGGCCCGGGCGGGGCCGGCGGGTTCGAGGACCTGTTCGGCTCGATGTTCGGCGGCGCCGGCGGCGCGCCGGGCGGCGCGCGCGTCCGGTACACCGGCGGCGGGGCCGGGGACGCGGGGGACCTCAACGACATCCTGTCCGGCATGTTCGGCGGCCGCGGGGGCTTCCGCAGCACCCGCGGCCCCGAGCGCGGCGCCGACCTGCAGGCCTCGGCCACGCTGCCGTTCCGGCAGGCGGTGGAGGGGGCCACGGTCCGGCTCACGGTGGAGGGCCAGGCCCTGACGGTGCGCATCCCGCCGGGCGTCCACAACGGCCAGAAGATCCGGCTGCGCGGCAAGGGTCGCCCCGGGCGTTCGGGCGGGACGGCGGGCGACCTCGTGGTCACGGTGACCGTCGAGCACCACCCGGTGTTCAGCCTCATGGGCCACAACCTGCACCTCACGGTGCCGGTGACGTTCGCCGAGGCGGCGCTGGGCGCGACCGTCGAGGTGCCGACGCTCGACGGCGGGAGCGTGAAGGTCAAGGTGCCGGCGGGGACGCCGTCGGGCCGCACGCTGCGGGTGAAGGGCCGCGGGGCGCCGATCCCGGGCGCCCCGGGCGACCTCATGGTCACGGTCGAGGTGGCGGTGCCCCGGGCGCTGAACGCGGAGGCGAAGGCCGCGGTGGAGGCGTTCGCGAAGGCGACGGCCGGGGAGGACCCGCGAGCCGGCCTGCTGGCGCAGGCCGCGCGGTGAGGCGCTGAGGAGGGGGCCGCGATGATGGACGACGACGCCGCCCCGGTCTTCGTCATCTCCGTCGCCGCCGCGCTGGCGGGGATGCACCCGCAGACGCTGCGGCAGTACGACCGCCTCGGCCTGGTCTCGCCGGGCCGCGTCCGCGGCCGGGCGCGCCGCTACTCCCGGCGGGACGTGGCGACGCTGCGCGAGGTGCAGCGCCTCTCGCAGGACGAGGGCATCAACCTGGCCGGCATCAAGCGGATCCTCGACCTGCAGCGCCGGGTCGAGGACCTCGAGCGGGAGGTCGCCGTCCTGCGTGCCCGGGTCGCGCAGGAGCACCGGGTGTTCGCCGCCGGGCCCACGGGCGACGTCGTCGAGGTCCTGCGCGGCCAGCGCGTGCGCCGGCCGGTCCCCGAGGCCGGCGCCCTCGTCCTGTGGCGGCCGGCCCGGTAGACCCCGGCCGTCCCGCGTGTCGCCCGCATACCCGCCGAAGGGGGGCGGACGCGCGGGCCGTCCGGCGCTAGCGTCCGGTCATGGAATGGGACGCCTTTGACGCTGCTCTCTTCGACCTGGACGGGGTGCTCACCCCGACGGCGGACGTCCACATGGTCGCCTGGCGCCGGATGTTCACGGAGTACTTCGAGGCCCACGGGGTGAGCCCCGCGTACTCGGACGCGGACTACTTCACGTACGTGGACGGCAAGCCGCGGTACGACGGCGTGCGGGCCTGCCTGGCCTCCCGGGGCGTGGTGCTGCCGGAGGGGTCGCCGTCGGACCCGCCGGGCGCGCAGACGGTCTGCGGCCTCGGCAACACCAAGAACGCCCTCTTCGACGCGGTCCTGCGCGAGGAGGGCGTCGTCGCCTATCCGGGCAGCGTCGCGCTGCTGGACCACCTCGCCGAGCTCGGGGTGGCGGTGGCGGTGGTGTCGAGCTCGCGCAACGCGACCGCCGTGCTGACGGCGGCCGGCCTGATCGACCGGTTCACGGTGATCGTGGACGGGGTGGTGGCGGCGGACCGGGGCCTGCCGGGCAAGCCGGAGGCGGACACGTTCCGGTTCGCGGCCCAGTCCTTGGGCGTGCCCGTGGAGCGGGCGGTCGTCGTCGAGGACGCGGTCTCGGGGGTGGCGGCCGGCCGGGCCGGGAGCTTCGGGCTGGTCGTCGGGGTGGATCGGGGTGCGGGTGCGGCCGAGCTGCTGGCCGCGGGCGCGGACGTGGTGGTCGAGGATCTCGGAGAGCTGGTGGGTCGATGAAGGCGGCGCGGGCACGGTCGGGCGCATGGTCGATGCCGGAGTACGTGGACCGGCTGCGGTTCCCGGTGGATCCGTGGCGGCTGGTGGAGACCCACTACAGCGCGAAGGACCTGGGTGTCACGGAGACGTTGTTCGCCGTCGGAAACGGCTACCTGGGGCTGCGGGGCAACGTCGAGGAGGGCCGGGACACCCACGACCACGGGACGTTCGTCAACGGGTTCCACGAGACGTGGCCGATCCGGCACGCGGAGGAGGCGTTCGGCTTCGCCCGGGTGGGGCAGACGATCGTGAACGTCCCGGACCCGAAGGTGATGAAGCTCTACGTCGACGACGAGCCGCTGCTGCTGAGCGTGGCGGACCTCGTGGAGTACGAGCGCTGCTTGGACATGGCCTCCGGGCAGCTGACGCGCGACCTGCTGTGGAGGACGCCGTCGGGGAACCGGGTGCGGGTGCGCTCGAGCCGGATGGTCTCGATGACGCAGCGGCACCTGGCGATCATGACGTTCGAGGTCACGGTTCTCGACAAGGCGGCGCCGGTCGTCATCACCTCCCAGATCATCAACCGCGAGGCCGGGGTCGACGAGTACCGGACCAGCTCGACGGTCATGGGGATCCCGGACCCGCGCAAGGCGGAGTCGTTCGAGGGTCGGGTGCTGCAGCCCGTCGTGCACTGGGCGGGGGACGACCGCGCCCTGCTGGGGTACCGCTGCACGAACTCGCGGATGACGCTCGCGGTTGGCGCCGACCACGAGATCACCACGGCGAACCCGTACGAGTCGTTCCTCGAGGCCGAGGAGGACTACGCCAAGCAGATCTACCGCGTGAACGCGCAGCCGAACCGCAGTGTGACGGTGACGAAGGTGGTGGCCGTCCACACCTCGCGGGCGATCCCGGCCGGGGAGCTCGCCAACCGCTGCCGTCGGACGCTGGACCGGGTCAAGGCCGAGGGCGTGGAGAAGCAGCGGGACGACCAGCGGGAGTGGTTCCGGGCGTTCTGGGAGCGCTCGGACGTCGAGGTGGACGGGATGCCGGCGGTGCAGCAGGCGATCCGCTACAACCTCTTCTCCCTGGCGCAGGCGGCGGCCCGGGCGGAGGGCACGGGCATCTCGGCCAAGGGCGTGAGCGCGTCGGGGTACGGCGGGCACTACTTCTGGGACACCGAGGTCTACGTGGTGCCGTTCTTCGTGTACACCTCCCCGCAGGTGGCGCGGAACGCGCTGCGGTTCCGGTACACGATGCTGCCCGCCGCCGAGCGTCGCGCGGAGGACCTGACGACCAACGGGGTGCTGTTCCCGTGGCGCACGATCAACGGCGAGGAGGCCTCGGCGTACTACGCGGCCGGGACGGCGCAGTACCACATCGACGCGGACATCTCGTTCGCCGTCGACAAGTACGTCAAGGCCACCGGGGACGAGGACTTCCTGGCCCGCGAGGGCGTCGACATCCTGGTCCAGACCGCGCGGATGTGGGCGGACCTGGGGTTCTGGCGCGGGAACGGGGAGGACTCGTTCCGGATCCACGGCGTGACCGGCCCGGACGAGTACACCACCGTGGTCAACGACAACCTGTACACGAACGTGATGGCGCGGTTCAACCTGCGCTGCGCCGCCCAGGCGGTCCGCACGCTGGCCGAGACCTGGCCCGACGAGCACGCCCGGATGGTCGCCCGCCTGGGCCTGCGCGTCGACGAGGTGGACGAGTGGGAGCGCGCCGCGGAGGCGATGGCGATCCTGTGGGACGACAACCTGGGCATCCACCCGCAGGACGCGGCGTTCCACGAGCGCGAGGTCTGGGACCTGCCGAACACCCCGCCGGAGAAGCGGCCGCTGCTGCTGCACTACCACCCGTTGGTGATCTACCGCTTCCAGGTCCTCAAGCAGGCCGACGTGGTGCTGGCGCTGTTCCTCCAGGGTGACCAGTTCACGTCGGAGGAGAAGAAGGCCGACTTCGAGTACTACGACCCGATCACCACCGGCGACTCGACGCTCTCGGGCGTGGTCCAGTCGATCATCGCGGCGGAGGTGGGCTACCACCAGCTCGCGCTGCGCTACTTCTGGGACAGCCTGTTCGTCGACATCGGCGACCTGCACGACAACACCGCCGACGGCGTCCACGTCGCCTCGACCGGCGGGGTCTGGTCCGCGCTGGTGCACGGCTTCGGCGGGATGCGCGACCACAACGGGCAGATCAGCTTCGACCCGCGGCTGCCGGTCTCCTGGAACGCCCTGACGTTCCGCCTGACCCTGCACGGCACGCGGCTGCGCGTCGAGGTCCGCCAGGACGCCATCACGTTCACGGTCGAGCACGGCAGCGGGGCGTCGGTCCAGGTGCGCGGAGAGCGGTTCGCGATCACCCACGCGGAGCCGGTCACCGTCCCCCTGGACGGGCAGGGTCCGCGCATCGACGGCGAGCCCGACGCCAAGGCCTACCGCGGTACCCACCGCGCCGACGGCACGCTCATCACCGCCTCGGTCCCCCTGCACTCCGGGCCGAACCGGTAGGCGGAGGAGAGGCGCCGAACGACGGAACGGTGGCGACGGGCGCGGCCCGGCGCCACCGTGGACGGGGGACGCGGAGATGCCCGACGGCGGGCTGCACGCCCTCTCGGCGATCGAGCTCGCGGCGGCGTTGCGCCGCGGCGAGACGTCGCCGGGTGAGGTGCTCGACCACACCCTGGAGCGGGCCGCCCGCCTGGGCCACCGCGTCGGGGCCTTCGCCTCGCTCGCGCCCGAGCACGCCCGAGCCGAGGCGCGCCGGGCGGAGGCCCTGCTCGCGGCCGCTCAGGGCGCCGTCGACGACGGCGGTCTACCGCCTCTCCTGGGCGTGCCGTGCCCGGTCAAGGACCTGACGAACGTCGCCGGGGTGCCGACGACGTTCGGCAGCGCGGCGTTCCGGGGGTTCGTGCCCGACGTCGACGACGGGGTGG
>JBDIAU010000073.1:0-7867 GCA_039812565.1 Beutenbergiaceae bacterium | reverse complement strand
GGGCCATCGGCTACAACGCGATCGCCCTGCCCATCGCCGCCGGGGTGTTCGTGCCCGCCTTCGGGCTCATGCTCCGCCCCGAGATCGCCGCCCTCTCCATGTCGGGCTCCAGCCTCCTCGTAGCCGTCAACGCCCTGCTGCTCAAGCGGCTCCGGCTACCCGAACCCCCGGGGAGCCTGCGCTGAGAGGCGGCGGCCGACCAGGCCTCAGAGCGAGCGCGAGGCGTGCCATCGTGGTCGGGTGAGCAGCGGGCTTCGCAACCGAGGCGTTCGTGCGGCACTGGCGGCCGCCCTCCTGTTCGGCGCGTCGACGCCGGTGGCCAAGCTCGTCCTGGGCCAGGGCGTCAGCCCGTGGTTGCTCGCCGGCCTGCTGTACCTGGGCTCGGGGGTCGGGCTCATCGTCTACCGCCGGCTTCGCCGGCTCCCACCGGCCCGCCTGCCCCACGAGCACCGAGCAGCACTCGCGGGGGCGGTCGCGCTCGGTGGGGTCCTCGGCCCGTCGCTCCTGATGGCGGGGCTGTCCGCGATGCCGGCGTCCGGGGCGTCGCTGCTGCTCAACCTCGAGGGCGTCTTCACCGCCTCGGTGGCATGGGTGGTCTTCCGGGAGAACGTCGACCGGCGCGTCGCACTCGGGATGCTGGCGATCGTCGCCGGGTCCGCCGTCGTCGGCATCTCGTCGCATCTGGAGTTCGGCACCGCCTGGCCCGCTCTCGCGGTCTCGGGCGCCTGCCTTGCCTGGGCGCTCGACAACAACCTCACCCGGATCGTGTCGCTCACCGACGCGACCTGGCTCGCCGCGGTCAAGGGCGCCGTCGCCGGCCCGGTCAACGTCGTGCTCGCCCTGATCGTTGGGGCCCGCCTGCCGTCTACGGATGCCGCCGCAACCGCGCTGATCGTCGGCTTCCTCGGGTACGGCCTGAGCCTGACGCTGTTCATCGTCGCCCTGCGCGAGCTCGGCACGGCTCGGGCCGGTGCCTACTTCGCCGTCGCCCCGTTCGCCGGCGCGACCCTTGCGCTGCTCCTCGGCGAACCCCCCACCGTCGGCATCGCCGCCGCCGGAGTCCTCATGGGCGTCGGGGTGTGGCTTCACCTGACCGAACGCCACGAGCACGAGCACACCCATCTCGCCCGGGCGCACGAGCACTGGCACACCCACGACGCCCACCACAGCCACGAGCACGACGCGAGCGCGCCGCCGCTGCACCTCGGCGGGCACCGTCACGCGCACACGCACGACGAGGTCACCCACGCGCACCCGCACTACCCGGACGTCCACCACCGGCACGGGCACTGACCGGGGTCGGAGCCCGACGCGCCCAGGCGAGGGTCCCGTGCCCTCCCCTGGAACCCCATACTTGACCGCCTGTCGAACACCGAGCTGCCTGGTACGACGTCGGCCTCCGGCCCCGAGGACACCGGTCGCCGGATCCTCCAGGCCGCGCGCGAGGTCCTGGAGGAGGGGGGCGGCGCGCTGCGGCTGTCGGACGTCGCGGCCCGTGCCCAGGTGTCACGACAAGGGGTCTACCGGCACTTCGCGGACGGGGCGAGCCTCCTGGTCGCGCTCGTCGACTCTCACCCACGACCGGGCTGCCGGAGTGAACGTGCCGTCGTCGGCCGTCACGGTATGCGAGGCGCTGTCCTCGTTCGTCCACGTGACCGTGTCCCCGACGGCAACGCTCAGCGTCGCGGGACTGAACGCGAATCCCGTGATCGCAAGAGCGCAGCCCCCCGCCGGCGACGGTGTGCACCGACTCCCCGAACGGCGGTTCCTGATCAGCTCATCTGCGTCTCTCCGGTCGTCTTCACTCTCGTCCTGCCCTGAAGCATCGTCTCGCTCCCGAGCCACGGGCCTGCACCGATCGGATCACCGCCGGGGAGACGGTCGACCGGACGCCGTTCACGCCCCGGCCGTCGGCGTCCCCCCGCACCGCGTCGCGGCCCAGCAAGGCAGCCACCAGCCGGTGTAGGTGACCTGCCTCCTGCGATCGGCCCGGCCACGGTCCGGCGCGGGCGCCCAGAGCGGTCGCGTGCCGTGGTCGGCACGGATGGTGGAGGGGCGATGCGCTACCGCAGGCTCGGGCGGACCGACCTTCAGGTCTCCGTCGTCGGGTTCGGCACCTGGCAGCTGGGCGGGGAGTGGGGCAAGGACTTCACGCCCGCGGAAGTGAGCGCGCTGCTCACCCGGGCGGCGGAGCTCGGGGTCAACCTGATCGACACCGCAGAGTGCTACGGGGACCACCTCTCGGAGTCGCTCATCGGGGCTGCCCTGCCGGGTTCGCGCGAGGACTGGGTGATCGCGACCAAGTTCGGTCACCGCTACCTCGGCGACCACGCCCGGACCCAGCAGTGGTCGGCCCGGGCTGTGCTGGCTCAGCTCGACCGATCCCTGCGCGCGCTGCGCACGGACTACGTCGACCTGTACCAGTTCCACTCCGGGGACGACGCCGCGTTCGACAACGACGAGCTCTGGGACGCCCTCGCCGGCCGGGTCGCCGCCGGAGCGATCCGACACCTCGGCATCTCCCTCGGCTCCAGCACGAACCGCCACCAGGTCGAACGCGCCCTCGAGGTCGGCGCGAGCGTCATCCAGGTCGTCTACTCCCGCCTCGACACCGAGCCCGAGGCCGACACGTTCCCCCGCGCCCAGACGGCCGACCTCGGCGTCCTGGCACGCGAGGCCCTCGCCGGGGGCCTGCTCAGCGGCAAGTACCCGCCGGGCTCGCGCTTCACCGACCCCACCGACACCCGCTCCGGGCGACCCGCCGCCCAGATCGAGGCCCGACTCCGCGCCGCCGACCAGATCAAGCGCTCCGAGGTCCCCCACGACGTGCCGATGGCCACCTGGGCGCTCGCCTGGTGCCTGGCCAACCCCGCCGTCACCGCCGTCCTGCCCGGCTGCAAGACCCAGGCCCAGCTCGACGCCAACGCCGCCGCAGCCGACCTCGAGCTCCCCCCACTGCCAGGCCAGCGATGACATGACGCGGGTCGGCACGCCGCCACTAGGGCGCGACCGACCGAGGCCCGTGGCTGGCCGGGATTCAGGTGGGGCTGGCGTTTGCGACGCCGGTGGGATCGGCGACTCTCGCGCTCCACGTGGTCAGGTCGCCCGGGGATGAACTCGTTCAGGTGACAGTGGCCGCAGGCCAGGGCCATGACCCGCATCAGTTCTCTCGTCGAGGCGAGGTAGGTGCTCAGTCGGCGGGCGGACCCCTCGACGACCAGCCGGGCGCCCAGGTGCGGACGTTGGGTGCGATCCCGGCCGGGCAGTTGTTCGCGTGGCACCTCCGCATCGCGGGGCGGCCGATGGCCTGCACCGCGCTGCTGGGGGTCAATCCCGCCGGCGCCGAGCGCGAGGGCGTTGACGAAGTCGGCCTCCAGTCGCAGGCCACCGGTTCGTTGAAGACCTCCGGTACGGCGCCCGTGCCTCCGCCCCGCCGTCCAGGATCACGTAGTCCGCGCGCGCGGCCGGCACGAAGTCGAGGCCGTCCTCGACATCTTTGAGCCGAGAGCGTGAACATGATCGGGCTCCCCCTCCCCTGGCCCGACGCACCTCGCCGACGACGACCGCGAAGTCCCGCGAGGTACGCAGGTCAGGGAACATCAGCGGGGCTGATCGCGACTGACCCGGCTCCAGGCCCCGACCAGCGGCGATCTCGGCGCTGACCTTGCGCCCCGGTAGGAACCCACCGGCGCCGGTCGTGGCAGCCTGACCGCCCTTGACATGGAACGCCTGGCACCGTGCAGCGATCTGCAGGCTCCACCCGAAGCGCGCCGAGGCGAGCTCGTCGAGGTCCCGCGGTGCCCGCTACACGCCTCAGGACGCACTCGATGTCCGCAGATGCGGCCCACCCCGAGCGAACCGCCTGCGACCCGGCGGTGACGTCCGTCGCCGAGCCCGCCAACTCCGGCTACCGGCGCCGGTGGGTTCGGTGAGCGACTGACGGTTCGAGGTTGGCGCCGGTCCGTGGGAGTCGGACCGTGAAGGTGGCCCCCGTGCCCGCCCCGGCGCTGGCGGCGGTGACGGTGCCGCCGTGGGCGGCGACGACGGCGCGGGCGATGGTCAGCCCGATGCCCGTTCCGCCGCCGGCGGTGCGGGCGGCGTCGCCGCGGTAGAAGCGTTCGAAGAGCCGGTCGGCGTCGTCGGGCGGGAAACCGTCGCCGTCGTCGACGACGGCGAGTCTGACCGCGTCCTGGTCGTGCGTCACTCGGACCTGGACATGTCCGCCGCGGGGGGTGTGCCGCAGGGCGTTGTCGAGCAGGTTGTGCAGGACCTCCTCGAGCCGGGCCCGGTCGGCCAGGACGGTGGACGGGGCGCCGCCGGGGTCGGGCACGAGGATGAGGTCGACGCCGCCGGCGGCGAACCTGGCCCGGTGCGACTGGACCACGGCCGCAGCGACCGCGCCGAGGTCGAGGGGCGCGAGGTCGACGGCCAAGGCCCGCTCCTCGGCGCGGGACACCGCCGACATGTCCGCGACGAGTCGTTCGAGCCGCCGTGCCTGCTCCCGGACCTCGGTGAGCGTGGCGCCGTCGGCGGGCAGGACGCCGTCGACGACGGCGTCAACCGTCGCCTCGAGCACGGCCAGGGGCGTCCTCATCTCGTGCGCGACATCCCCGATGAGCCGGCGGCGGGTCTCCTCGGTCGCGGACAGGCGGTCGGCCATGGAGTTGAACGCGGAGACGAGCTGCGCGACCTCGGGCCCGATGGCAGGCTCCTGCACCCGCACGGCCAGGTCGCCGTGGGCGACGCGGTCCGCCGCCGACGCGACCGCCGAGACGGACCGGGCCAGCCGCCGGGCGACCACCCGGGTCACGCTCAGCCCGGTCAGCAGGGACAGCGGCAGCGCGACCCCGAGCGCGAGGAGCACGGCGTTCGTGAACGCCGCGTCGACGTGGACCTGAACCGTCGGGTCCACCCCGCCCGGGACGGCGAGCAGGAGGTGCCGGTGGAACACCTGCGGCGCGACCACCACGGCGACGAGCCACAGCGTCGCAGCCCCCGCCAGGAGGACGAGGCCGACGACGACGCTGAGCCGCCACGCCAGCCCCGTGTCCCGCAGCCGCCGCCGGCGCGAGCCGGCCGGCGCGCTCATCCGGGCCCCATCCGATACCCGACGCCCCGCACGGTGACGACGTAGCGAGGGTCCTCCGCGTCGTCCCCGAGCTTGCGGCGCACATGGCCGAGGTGCACGTCGACGAGTCGGTCGTCGCCCACCCAACCGGGCCCCCAGACCCGCTCGACGAGCGCCGCGCGGGTGAACACGGTCCGCGGCCGCGCCGACAGGGCCTCGAGCAGATCGAACTCCGTCCGGGTCAGGACCACCGGCACCCCGCCCACGGTCACCTCCCGCGCCTGCGGGTCGATCGTCAACGCCCCGAACCTGCGGACCTCACCCCCCTCCCCGGCGGCGGCGCGGGGGCGTCGCAGCAGACCCCGGACGCGGGCGACCAGGACGCGCGCCGAGAACGGCTTGGTCAGGTAGTCGTCCGCGCCGACGCCGAGGCCGAGGAGCTCGTCGAGCTCCTCCGCCCGGGCGGTGAGCATGAGCACGTAGGCGTCCGAGAACGTCCGCAACCGCCGGCACACCTCCAGCCCGTCGATCCCCGGCATCATCACATCGAGCACCACCACGTCCGGGGCAGCCTCGCGTGCCAGCCGCAGGGCCTCGAACCCGTCGCCCGCGGTCAGCACCTCGAAGCCCTCGCGCGCGAGGTAGGCCGCGACGGTACGCACCAAGGCGGGCTCGTCGTCGACCACCAGCGCCCGCACCGGCCCCGGGCCACCCGGGCCGGGCGTCGCCGGCGCGCTCAGGACTCCCCCGGGGCCGTCGCTCCCGGCGTGGGCGTCGCCGGTCCGGGCGTTCCCGTCACGCACCCCTCACGCCTCTGCTCCCACATCCGCTCCCTCGTCGAGCCCATCATCCCCGGACCCTCGCGCTCGACCCAGGTCCCGCACACCCCGGCCGGCGCCCGCAACCATCCCTCGGCCCGCAGACCCGAGCCGGCCCAGGCCGTGACCGCCGCGACCGAGCCGATCAGAAGGAGCACCGCCACGACCAGCGCGGTCACCAGCCACGCCCGCCGCGTCGTGGTCATCGCTGATCACCCCGGGACTCCAGCAGCGCCGCCCGCTGCGCCCGGTAGGTCTCCAGGTCCACCTCGCCGCGCGCCAGCCGCCGATCGAGGATGTCCAACGGCGACTCCCCCGGCGGGCTGGCCGGGCCCGACCCCGCCGACGTCGTCCCGCCCCTGGCCGGCAGCAGCTGGACCACCAACCACACGATCACACCGATCAACGCGACCCAGAACACGCCCATGAACACCCACATCCCGGGACCCATCCCCCCGGCGTACCACCCCATCACCACAACCACCTCACCCCGGCAGCGTCCGTCACCGACACCACCAGAGTGACCCACTCCGACGACGATCCCGCCCGGCGCGGACGAAGATCCGACGAAGATCCGGGGGTCACGGGCCGGGACACCAGGGCGTCCCCGGGGTCGTCGCCCGGGCCGCGCGCGGGTGTGCGGCAGGATGAGGTGTGACCGCTGAGGGGCCGACGGCCGCGGTTCGAGCGCCGTGGCTGACACGCACCCTGGTCGTCCTCACCCTCGTCTCACTGACGCAAGACGCGGCGAGCGAGCTGCTCTACCCGCTGCTGCCGGCGCTGCTCACAGGCGTCCTTGCTGCGCCGCCGGTCGTGCTCGGGGCGATCGAGGGTGCAGCGGACGCGACGGCGGGCCTGACGCGCTACGTCGCCGGGCGCTGGTCGGACCGGCGCGGGCGGCGACCGTTCGTCACCGCCGGGTACTCCCTCGCCGCGCTCGGCAAGGTGCTCGTCGCCGCCGCCGGGGCCTGGCCGGTCGTCCTGGCAGGGCGAGTGGTCGACCGGTTCGGCAAAGGGATGCGCTCCGCCCCTCGGGACGCCCTGCTGGCGGCCGCAGCGCCACCGGGAGCCCTCGGCCGCACATTCGGGTTCCACCGCGCCGGCGACTCCCTCGGCGCCGCGATCGGGCCGCTGCTCGGACTCCTGGCCCTGGCGGCCGCCGACGGCGACGTGCGCACCGCCCTGTGGTGGGCCGTCATCCCGGCGATGCTCTCGGCGCTGCTCACCCTGGCGATCCGCGAGCCCGCCCGCCGCGACATGGCGACCACACCGCCGTCGCCAGCGGGTCCGATGTCGCATCAGCGGGCCAGGCGCCGGACGCCGTCCCCGCTGCCGGGACGCTTCTGGCGCCTCACCGCAGCCCTGACCGTCGTAGCCGTGGTCAACGTGCCCGACGTGCTGGTCCTGCTGCGCGTCTCGCAGGTCGGGTTCACGACCACCCAGGTGGTGCTCGTCTATGCGGTCTACAACCTGGTCTACGCCGCCGGCGCGTACCCCGCGGGAGCGTTGACGGACCGCTGGCCGCGTCCGCTGGTGTACGCCGTCGGGCTCCTCGCCTTCGGCATCGGCTACATCGGTCTAGGCGTGGTCGACGCCGGGCCCGCCGTCGTGCTCCTGGCCGCGGTCTACGGGCTCTTCCCGGCGTTCACCGACGGCGTCGGCAAGGCGTGGGTCTCCGCCCTGGTCCCGGACGAGCACCGCGGCCGCGCCCAGGGCGTCGTCCAGGCCTTCGCCAGCGGCGCCGTCCTCGTCGCCGGGCTCTGGGCCGGCGCCCTGTGGTCCACCGGACCCGGCGACGGAACGGTGCCGCTGGTCGTCTCAGGAACCGTCGGCCTCCTCGCCGCCGCAGCCTTCACCGCCGTCGCCGTGCACCGTCGGTGCGCCGCACCCCCGGCCCAGGGCGACTAGCGACGCCACGCTCAGCTCGTTCGTGGCGATCGCCGTCGAGGTCTTCTCGATGCTCGCCGATGTCACGAGGGTG
>JBDIAU010000072.1:0-7877 GCA_039812565.1 Beutenbergiaceae bacterium | reverse complement strand
CAGAACTCATCCCGGACCTCGAAAGTCGAGCGAGCGGGGCGATGGCCCGGTGGGGACCAAGGGTGCGCCCGAACCCTTCCACTGAAGAGCTCGAACACGAAGAGGGTGGCCCAGTGAGCGGTGCGACGGGGGAGGATGGCTCGATGAGCGAGGTGACGGTGCCGGCCGCGGCGGCGGCTGCCGGGTCCGGCGCGCGAGGCGCGGCGGGGTCGGCGAGCGAGTCGGTGGACCCGGGGGCGCGGCACCGCTGGGCGGACCTGGTGGAGCGGATCGGCGAGGCGCAGGTGGCCTACTACCTGCGGGACGCGCCGATCATGAGCGACGGGGAGTACGACGTCCTGCTGCGCGAGCTGGGGGCGCTGGAGGAGGCGCACCCGGAGCTGCGGACGCCGGACTCGCCGACGCAGCGGGTCGGGGGGACGTTCTCGTCCGACTTCGCGTCCGTGGACCACCTGGAGCGGATGCTGTCGCTGGACAACGCGTTCAGCGCCGAGGACCTGCACGCGTGGGCGGAGCGGGTGCGCCGCGAGCTGGGCACCGAGGAGGCGGGGCTCGGCGGGCTGCCGCTGCTGTGCGAGCTGAAGATCGACGGGCTGGCGATCGCGCTGGTGTACGAGCGGGGCCGGCTGGTGCGGGCGGCGACGCGCGGGGACGGGCGCACGGGCGAGGACGTCACGCTGAACGCGCGGACGATCGCCTCGGTGCCACAGGTGCTGGGCGGGGACCCGGGCACGCACCCGGAGGTCATCGAGGTGCGCGGCGAGGTGTTCCTGCCGGTGTCGGCGTTCGACGAGCTGAACGCGGCGCAGGTGGCGGCGGGGCGCTCGACGTTCGCGAACCCGCGCAACGCGGCGGCGGGGTCGCTGCGGCAGAAGGACCCGCGGGTGACGGCGTCGCGGGCGCTGGCGATGTACGCGCACGGGGTCGGGGCGGTGCGCTGGGGCGACGGCGCCCCGGGGGTGGCCCGGCAGTCCGGCTACTACGACCTGCTGGCCTCGTGGGGGGTGCCGGTCTCGCCGTACACGCGGGTGGTGGACTCCCTGGCCGGGGTCGAGGCGATGATCGGCCACTACGCCGAGCACCGGCACGACGTCGAGCACCAGATCGACGGGGTCGTGGTCAAGGTGGACGAGCTGGCGGTGCAGCGCCGGCTCGGGGCGACGTCGCGGGCCCCGCGCTGGGCGATCGCGTACAAGTACCCGCCGGAAGAGGTGAACACGAAGCTCCGCGCGATCCTGGTCAACGTCGGGCGCACGGGCCGGGTGACGCCGTTCGCGGTGATGGAGCCGGTGGTGGTGGCCGGCTCGACGGTCGAGATGGCGACGCTGCACAACGCCGACGAGGTGCGCCGCAAGGGCGTGCTCATCGGGGACACGGTGGTGCTGCGCAAGGCCGGTGACGTCATCCCGGAGGTGCTCGGGCCGGTCGTGGAGCTGCGCGACGGCACGGAGCGGGCCTTCGTGATGCCGACGCGCTGCCCGTCCTGCGGGACGCCGCTCGCGCCGGAGAAGGAGGGCGACGTCGACATCCGCTGCCCGAACACCCGGTCCTGCCCGTCCCAGCTGCGCGAGCGGGTGTTCCACGTCGCCTCCCGGGCGGCCCTGGACATCGAGGCCCTCGGCTGGGAGGCGGCGATCGCGCTCGTCGACCCCGAGCTCGGGCGCCCGGACGACCCGGGCGTCTACCGCCCGGACGGGCGGGTGACCGCGGCGCCGCCCGCCGAGCTGCCCGCGCCGCAGGTGCCGGCGCTCGACGGTGAGGCCGGACTGTTCGACCTCACCGCCGACGAGCTCGCCACCGTCCGCGTCTGGCGTGAGATCAAGAAGGACGGCGCCGGGACCGGGCTGTGGCACGACCCGCTGTACTTCTGGACCAAGCCCACGGCGCGCACCCCGTCCAAGCCGACGGCGACCACCCTGAAGATCTTCGAGCAGCTCCGGGTGGCCCGCGGCCGGCCGCTGTGGCGCGTGCTCGTCGCGCTGTCGATCCGCCACGTCGGCCCGACCGCGGCACGAGCGCTCGCGCAGGCGTTCGGCTCCCTCGACGCGATCCGCGCCGCCGACGTCGAGACGCTGGCCGAGGTCGACGGCGTCGGGCCCGTCATCGCCCGCGCCGTGCACGACTGGTTCGCCGAGGACTGGCACGCCGAGATCGTCCAGCGGTGGGCCGCGGCCGGCGTCCGGACGGCCGACGTCGCCGACGCGTCCGTGCCCCGCACTCTCGAGGGCCTGACGGTCGTGGTCACCGGATCCCTGGCGGGCTTCACGCGCGACGGCGCGAAGGAGGCGATCATCGTGCGCGGCGGCAAGGCCGCCGGCTCGGTCTCGAAGAGCACGGACGTCGTGGTCGTGGGCGAGAACGCCGGCTCCAAGGAGGCCAAGGCCCGCGAGCTCGGCCGCCCGATCCTCGACGAGGCCGGGTTCGTCCGCCTCCTCGAGGGCGGGCCGGGCGCCGTCGGCCTGGCCGGCGGCTGAGGGCCCGTGTTCGCCCAGGGCCCAACGGCCGGGGCCTGCTTCCGGTGCAGTGCGCATCGCATACTGACGCGATGACGCCACCTGCGATGATCTCGGACCCGTTGGCCCGGGCCTTGCGCGCGGCCGGCCTCGTCTGGCACCCCGAGTCCGGCGACCGGTTCCGCATCGAGGCCGAGCTGCTCACCGACGTCGTGTTCACCCTCTCCGACATGACCATCGAGGCTCACCGCTACGAGAGCGGGACCGTGCTCGGGTTCAACGGCACCACGGAGTGGGCGCTCGACTCGGTCGACCTGGACGACGCGCTCTGGCTGCCGCGCGAGGACCAGCTGCGGCACATGCTGGGCAGCACCTTCCGCTCCCTGAGCGTGGACGCCGACGGCGCCTACCGCGTCGAGGTGGGCAGGCCCGACGGGACCACGGCGGTGCACGTCGCCGCGAGCGTCCCCGACGCCTACGCCGGCGCCGTGCTCGAGCTCATCGCGCTCGCGTACGCGTGAGCCCGGCGAGCGCCGCCGCTCCGGCGGCAGGACGTGGCCGCGTCGTGAGCCGCCCGTAGACTCCCCGCCATGCCCACGTTCTCCTCCGAGGAGGTCGCGCGCGTCGCCGCCCTCGCTCGGATCGACCTCACCCCGGCCGAGCTCGAGCGGCTCGCCGGCGAGCTCGAGGTCATCGTCCACGCCGTCGCGCGGGTGAGCGAGGCCGTCGCCGGCCTCGACGTCCCCGCCACGAGCCACCCGATCCCGCTGACCAACGTCTTCCGCGAGGACGTCGTCGAGCGGCCGCTGCCCGTGGCGGACGTGCTCGCCGGCGCGCCGGCCGCGGAGGACGGCCGCTTCCTCGTCCCCCAGATCCTCGGGGAGGACTGAGCCGTGACCGACGCCACCCTCACCCGGCGCACCGCCGGGGAGCTGGCCGCGCTCCTGCAGGCCCGGGAGGTCTCCAGCGTCGAGGTGACGCAGGCGCACCTCGACCGGATCGCCGACGTCGACGACGCCGTCCATGCCTTCCTCCACGTCAGCGCCGACGAGGCGCTCGCCGCCGCCCGCGCCGTCGACGCCCGGCGCGCCGCCGGCGAGCAGCTCCACGGCCTGGCCGGCGTGCCGGTGGCCGTCAAGGACGTCGTCGTCACCCGCGGCATGCCGACGACGGCCGGCTCCCGGATCCTCGAGGGCTGGGTCCCGCCCTACGACGCGACGCTCGTCGAGCGGCTCCGCGCCGCCGGGCTGCCCATCCTCGGCAAGACCAACTGCGACGAGTTCGCCATGGGCTCGAGCACCGAGCACTCCGGGTACGGCCCGACGCACAACCCGTGGGACCTCGCCCGCATCCCCGGCGGGTCGGGCGGAGGCTCGGCAGCCGCCGTCGCCGCGTACGAGGCACCGCTGGCGATCGGCACGGACACCGGCGGCTCGATCCGCCAGCCCGCCGCCGTGACCGGCACGGTCGGCGTGAAGCCGACGTACGGCGGGGTCTCCCGGTACGGGCTCGTCGCCCTCGCCTCGAGCCTGGACCAGGCCGGTCCGGTGACCCGGACGGTCCTCGACTCCGCGCTGCTGCACGAGGTGATCGGCGGGCACGACCCCCGTGACTCGACGTCGCTGCCCGAGCCGCTGCCCGGCCTCGTCGCGGCCACGCACGCGCCGGACGTGCGGGGGCTGCGCGTCGGCGTCGTGCGCCAGCTCAGCGGCGACGGCTACCAGCCGGGCGTGCGGGCGAGCTTCGAGGCCGCCGTCGGGATCCTCGCCGAGGCGGGCGCCGAGGTGGTCGAGGTGTCCTGCCCGTCGTTCGAGTACGCGCTCTCCGCCTACTACCTCATCCTCCCGGCCGAGGCGTCCTCCAACCTCGCCCGCTTCGACGGCATGCGGTACGGGCTGCGCGTCGAGCCCGCCGAGGGCCCGGTCACGGCCGAGCGGGTCATGGCCGCGACCCGCGGCGCCGGGTTCGGCGACGAGGTGAAGCGGCGCGTCATCCTCGGCACCTACGCCCTGTCCGCCGGCTACTACGACGCCTACTACGGCACGGCCCAGAAGGTGCGCACCCTCATCCAGCGCGACTTCGCGGCCGCGTTCGCGCAGGCGGACGTGCTGGTCTCGCCGACGGCGCCGACGACGGCCTTCCGCCTCGGCGAGAAGCTCGACGACCCGCTGGCCATGTACCTCAACGACGTCGCGACGATCCCCGCCAACCTCGCGGGCATCCCGGGCCTGTCGCTGCCGAGCGGCCTGTCCGACGACGGCCTGCCCGTCGGCTTCCAGGTCCTCGCGCCCGCCCGCGCCGACGACCGCCTCTACCGCGTCGGCGCGTTCCTCGAGGCCGCGCTCGTCGAGCGGTGGGGCGGTCCGATCCTCGCCGCCGCCCCCGAGCTGGAGGTGTCCGCCCGATGAGCGTCACCACGGACGCGCTCCTGCCCTTCGACGAGGCCGTGGCCCGGTTCGACCCGGTGATCGGGCTCGAGGTCCACGTCGAGCTGGGCACGCTCTCGAAGATGTTCGACGGCGCCGGCACCACCTTCGGCGACGCGCCGAACTCGCTCGTCACGCCGGTCTCGCTCGGGCTGCCGGGGGCGCTGCCGGTGGTGAACCGCGGCGCCGTCGAGCGGGGGATCCGCCTCGGCCTGGCGCTGGGCTGCGAGATCGCCCAGACGTGCCGGTTCGCGCGGAAGAACTACTTCTACCCGGACCTCACCAAGAACTTCCAGACGTCCCAGTACGACGAGCCGATCGCGTTCGACGGCCGGGTCGAGGTCGAGCTCGAGGACGGCACGACGGTCGCCGTCGAGATCGAGCGTGCCCACCTGGAGGAGGACGCGGGCAAGAACACGCACGTCGGGGGCGCCACCGGGCGCATCCACGGCGCCGAGTACTCGCTCGTCGACTACAACCGGGCCGGCATCCCGCTCGTCGAGGTGGTCACCCGGCCGATCCTCGGCACCGGCGCCCGCGCGCCCGAGGTCGCCCGCGCCTACGTCCAGCTCCTGCGTGACCTCGTGCGCGCCCTCGGCGTCTCCGAGGGCCGGATGGAGCGCGGCCACGTCCGCGCCGACGTCAACGTCTCCCTGCGACCGTCCCCGGACGCCCCGCTCGGCACCCGCACCGAGACGAAGAA
The DNA here is from genome assembly GCA_039812565.1 of Beutenbergiaceae bacterium. GTDB lineage: Bacteria > Actinomycetota > Actinomycetes > Actinomycetales > JAHECE01 > JAHECE01. Next base: position 2,295 of record JBDIAU010000072.1, on the reverse strand, counting down.
CGTCAACTCCTTCCGCTCCGTCGAGCGCGCCGTGCGCCACGAGATCCAGCGGCAGGCCGCCGTCCTCGCGGCCGGCGGGACCGTGCTCCAGGAGACGCGGCACTGGCACGAGGAGTCCGGGACGACGTCGCCCGGCCGGGTGAAGTCCGACGCCGACGACTACCGCTACTTCCCGGAGCCGGACCTCGTCCCGATCGCGCCGAGCCGCGCGTGGGTCGAGGAGATCCGGGCGAGCCTGCCCGAGGCGCCCGCCGTCCGCCGGCGCCGGCTCCAGGCGGACTGGGCGTTCACGGACGCCGAGATGCGCGACGTCGTCAACGCGGGCGCCGTCGAGCTCGTCGCCGCCACGGTGGCCGCGGGCGCGGCGCCGGCCGCGGCTCGCAAGTGGTGGACGGGCGAGCTGGCGCGCACGGCGAACGCCCGCGGCGTGGACGTCACCGAGCTGCCGGTCACCCCCGTCGACGTCGCTGCGCTGCAGGCACTCGTGACGACGGGCCGGATCACGGACACGATCGCCCGGCAGGTGCTCGAGGGCGTCCTGGCCGGCGAGGGCACGCCGGAGGCGGTGGTCGCCGCGCGGGGGCTGGAGGTGGTCTCCGACGACGGCGCCCTCCTCGAGGCCGTCGACGCGGCCCTGGCGGCGCAGCCCGACGTCGCCGCCAAGATCCGGGCCGGCAAGGTCCAGGCGGCGGGCGCCATCGTCGGCGCCGTGATGAAGGCGACGCGAGGGCGGGCCGATGCGGCCCGGGTCCGGGCCCTGGTCCTGGAGCGGGTGGGCTCGTGAGCGGCAAGCCGACCCTGCACGGGGAGATGGTCCGCCTGCGCCCGATCCGGGCGGAGGACGCCGAGGCCTCCTGGCGGCTCGTGACGGACCCCGAGGGGCGGCGGCTCACGGGGACCACGCAGGTCTTCACCCGGGAGCAGATCGACGACTGGTGCGCGAGCATCGCAGCGGTGCCCGGCCGCTACGACTGGGCGATCACGGCCGGCGACAGCGACGAGATGCTCGGCGAGGTGGTCCTCAACCAGCTCGACGACGAGGTGAGCAGCGCCAACGTGCGGGTCGCGCTGCGCGCCGGGCACCGCGGGCGCGGGTACGCGCGCGAGGCGCTCATCGTGGTCCTGAGGTACGCGTTCACGCCCGCCCCGGACGGTCTCGGCCTGCACCGCGTCTCGCTCGACGTGCTCAGCATCAACCCGCGCGCGTTCGCCCTGTACGAGTCGCTCGGGTTCGTCAAGGAGGGCCGCCTGCGCGACGCGCACCTCGAGGGCTCGCGGTACTGCGACGTCATCCTCATGGGGATGCTCGAGGACGACTTCGTGCACGCCTCGCCGCACTGGCAGTAGCGCGGCGGGAGGCCGGACGGGAGGCCCGCGGGGCTCAGCGCTCCCGGCGGGCGTGGTCCGCGAGAGCGCGCTGCCGTTCGACGGCGTGGTCCACCATCCGCGCCGGGTACCCGGGCGGCGGCCCGCCGGGCAGCGTCCACGGCTCGTGGACGGCGGCCCCGGGCACGCCGCGCAGCTCGGGCACGTACCGGCGGACGTAGTCGCCGGCGGGATCGAACTTCAGGCCCTGCGTCACCGGGTTGAACACCCGGAAGTACGGTGCGGCGTCGGTCCCGGTGCCGGCGACCCACTGCCAGCCGTGCTGGTTGGAGGCGACGTCGCCGTCGACGAGGTGCCGCATGAAGTGCTCCGCGCCGCGCTGCCAGCGCACGGCGAGGTCCTTGACGAGGAACGACGCCACGACCATCCGGACCCGGTTGTGCACCCAGCCCTCGGCGAGGAGCTGGCGCATCCCGGCGTCGACCAGGGGGTAGCCGGTCCGGCCGTCCGCCCAGGCCGCGAGGCGTCCCGCCTCGGCCTGCCCCGACACCCACGCGTCCTCGGGCACGACCTGTCGCATGGACGTGGTCGCCGACGCCGGCTCGTGGTGCAGGACGTCGGCGTAGAACTCGCGCCAGCACAGCTCCGAGCGGTACGTCTCGGCGCCGCGCGCCGCGGCGGGGTCGGCGGCGACGACCGTCGCGACGTCGGCGAGGAGGGTCCGGGGATGGATCTCGCCGAGCTTCAGGGCTGCGGACAGCCGCGAGGTGGAGTCGAGGTCGGGGCGGTCGCGCTCGGCCGCGTACGCGGCCAGGCGTGTGTCGCGGAAGGCCGCCCAGCGCGCGAGGGCTGCGGCCTCCCCTGCGGCCGGGAGCACGGCGTCGACGGCGGGTGGTGCGGGCAGGGCGTCGACGCCGCGGCCGGGGCCGGGCGCCACCCAGGCGACGTCGGGCCCGGCGGAGCCGGCCG
>JBDIAU010000071.1:0-7892 GCA_039812565.1 Beutenbergiaceae bacterium | reverse complement strand
GCGGAGATCCCCCTGCCCGAGGAGGCCTCGTGAGCGACGCGCCGGTGCGGGTGCTGCTCGTCGACGACCAGGCGCTCCTGCGGATGGGCTTCCGCCTCGTCCTCGAGGCGGCGGACGGCGTCGAGGTGGTCGGCGAGGCCGGCGACGGCGCGACGGCGCTCGCCCAGGTCCGGGCGCTGCGCCCCGACGTCGTGCTCATGGACGTGCGGATGCCGGGGATGAACGGCATCGAGGCGACCGCCGCCGTCGTCGAGCGCCACCCGGACGTGCGGGTGGTCATCCTCACGACGTTCGACCTCGACGAGTACGCGTTCGCCGGTCTGCGGGCCGGCGCCAGCGGCTTCCTGCTGAAGGACACCGAGCCCGCGGACCTCGTCGCCGCGATCCGCACCGTGGCGGCGGGGGACGCGGTGGTCTCCCCGCGCGTGACCAGGCGGATGCTCGAGCTGTTCGCACCCCGCCTGCCTGCCGCGGCGGCGGCCGCGACGGGCGCGGCGGACCCGCGGATCGCGGACCTGACGCCGCGGGAGCTCGAGGTCCTCGCGCTCGTCGCCGAGGGGCTCTCGAACGCCGAGGTCGCCGACCGGCTGGTGCTCGGCGAGGCCACGGTGAAGACCCACGTCGGCCGCATCCTTGCGAAGGCCGGGCTGCGGGACCGCGTGCAGGCCGTCGTCCTCGCCTACGAGACGGGCCTGGTCCGCCCGTCGTCGACGTGAAGGATCCGGCTCGCTGGACGAGCGGGATCCTTCACGGTCCCGGCCGGAGCCAGGGGCCTCAGGCGGCGACCGGCGCCAGCGGTGCGCGCAGCGGCCAGTCCTCGTCGAGGACGGCCTGCACCGCGGTGCCGGCGACGGCGTTCACGAGCACGGGCGCCAGGAGGTTCGCCGTGTGCGGGTCGTCCTGGGAGCCGGGCCGCAGGACGACGAGCACCACGGGCGCGGACCCCTCGGGAGCCAGGCGCGCGAGGAGGTCCTCGTCGACCTCGGGCCGGTACTCCGGGAAGAACGCGCTGGGGTCGAGCAGGAACAGCCGGGTCTCCGGGCGCTCGACGCTGCGCAGCGTGAACAGCTCGGGGCAGTCCGCCACCGCGCGCAGGGTGAAGCGCGTGAGCGGCTCGAGGCCGGGGATCGGCTCGATGAAGTCGAGCTCGACGCCCGCGAGCTCCGCGTCCGCGTCGGTCATCGCAGGAAGTCCAGGAGGCTCGGCTGCAGGACGCGCTGCGTGGCGCTGAGGCTCGCGCTGTACGCGACCTCCTGCAGCTTGAGCTCCGTGATCGTCTCCGCCAGGTCCACGTCCTCCACCCCCGTCAGCTGGGACGCCAGGGCGACCTTCTGCGTCTCGATGCTCTCGCTCGCCGCCTCCAGGCGGTTGTACCTGGCGCCGACGCTCGCCGTCTCCTTGCCCACCGTGTCCATGTGCTGGTCGATGGCGTCGAGGTGGCCGATGACGTCCTGGCCGGCCCGCAGGTCGGCCGCGATCTGCTGGAGCAGCGCGAAGACCGAGCCGCCGCCCGTGCCGAAGACCGCGGCGCCGTCCGAGTCGACCCGGACCGACGTGCCCTCGGCCACCCGGCGCAGCACGCCGTCGCCCGCGACGCCCTGGAAGGTGCCCGTGTCGTCGAAGGCGACGCTCGCGTCGGACGTGCCCGCGAACACGGAGCGCCCGAGGTAGGTGGCGTTGGACTGGTCGCGCAGCGCGTCGGCGGTCGCCTCGAGCTCGGTGGCGAGCGCCTCCCGCGACGTGCTGCCCAGCGCGCCCGTGTTGGCGCCCTCGACCGTGAGCTCGCGGGCGCGTCGCAGCAGGCTGCTCGTGGTGGACAGCGCGGTGTCGATCGTCGTCAGCCAGCCGAGGCCGTTGTCGATGTTGCGCTGGTACTGCGCGTTGGCGCGCTGGTCGGCCCGGATCCGCATGGCGTCCATGGTGCCCGCTGGGTCCTCCGACGGCTTGGCGAACGACTTCCCGGTCGAGGCCTGGGTCTGCAGCGTGCTCAGACGCCGCAGGTGGGACTGGAGGATGGCCAGCGACGAGTGCTGCATGCCCTGCTGCGTGGTCCGCTCGATCATGGTCATCTCCCCACGATGCCGGTGCGGTTGATGAGGGTGTCGAGGAGCTGGTCGATCGCGGTGATGACGCGCGCGGCCCCCTCGTACGCCCGCTGGCTCGCGAGGAGCTGGATGGTCTCCTCGTCGAGGTTGACCCCGGCCTGCGACTGGAGCTGGCCGGTGGCGACGTCGAGCGTGGTCTGGGCGGCGCCGGCCCGCTGGGCGGCGGTGCGGGTCTGGACGCCGATGTTGACGACCGTCTGCGACCACGTGCTCGCGAGCCGGTCCTCGAGCTGGGAGATCGCGTCGGCCACCGAGCCGTCCAGGGCACCGGCGCCCGCCGCGGCCGCGCGGACCTTGCGGACGTCGGTGATCGCGACGGCGAGGTTGAGGGACGGCGGCCCGTCTGCCGGGTCGGTCGAGACGGTGAAGAAGGCGGTGTCCGGGTCGGGCGAGGACGGGTCCTCGCCGAGGTAGCGGCCGGTGGCGTGGGCGGCGTTGACCGCGTTCGCGAGCTCGAGGGCCAGGTCGTCGTACGTCGCAGCGACCGTGGCGAGCGGGCCGCCAGGGCCCGACGTGCTCGCGGGCGCGAGCGCGGTGAGGAGCCCGCCGAGCCGCCCGCCGGTGGCGCCGACCGTGGTGCCGGTGCCCTGCCAGACGAGACGCACGGGGCCGGTCGTGGCGGTCGACGGCGTCGACGGGTCCCAGGCGGTGAGGTCGGCGAGCCGGGGCGCGCCCTGGACGACGAGGGCGTTGACCTTGGTGCCGCGCACCAGGGCGTTGCCGCCGACCATGACGTCCACCGTCCCGTCGGAGCGCGGCCGCGCCTCCGCGCCCACGAGCTCGGCGAGCCGGGTGAGCTGCTCGTTGCGCTCGTCGACGAGGGTGGCGGGGTTCCCGCCGGCGACGGTCGACTGCAGGATCCGGTCGTTGAGGTCGGCCACGGTGGCCGCCGTCGCGTTGACCTCGCCGGTGAGCGAGTCGGCCTGCCCGCGCATCGTGGCCCACGCCCGATCGATCCCGGTGTAGGCCGTCGCGATGCGGCTGACGAGGGCGTTCGCCGACTCGAGGAGGACGGCGCGGGCGGCCGTCTCGTCCGGGGAGTTCGCGACGTCCTGCCAGCCGGCGAAGAACGAGGAGAGGTGGGCCGAGAGGCCGTCCTCGCCGGGCTCGTCGACCATCGCCTCGATCTCGTCCCACGCCGTCGAGACGGCGCCGAGGTAGCCCGCGTTGACGGACTCCTCCCGCACGCGAGCCTCGAGGAAGGCGTCGCCGAGGCGGTCGACGGAGCTGACGACGACGCCGCCCGTGGTGGTGGTCGGCGCGCTGAACATGGAGGGCACCGCCGCGCCGTCGATGGACGCGAGGGTGGCGCGCTGGCGCGTGTACCCGGGCGTGTTGACGTTCGCGATGTTCTGCCCGGCGATCTCGAGGGCGCGTCGCTGCGCGAGCAGCGAGGTGAGCGCTCCGTTGAGGCCCGAGAACGTGCTCATGGTGCGGGCCCTAGAACGACTCGTCGATCAGGGTCGCACCGGTGCTCGAGGCCGTCGTGGTGCCCGACGGGTCGTAGGTGAGTGCGCTCTCGTGGAGGCTCATGAGCGTCTCCTGGGTGGCCCGGTGGGAGCTGGCCAGCAGGTCGCGGTTGCTGAGCGCGAGGTCCGAGATCTCCGCGGTGAGGCGGATGAACGCGGCGCGGTGCTCCGCGAGGATGGTGTCCCAGGGCGCCGGGGCGGACCGGGACAGGTCCAGCAGGCTGACGCCGGCGTCGAGGCCGAGCGAGCGCGCCGCCTCGTCGACCTCGACCGAGCGCCCGAGCTCGGCGGCCCGGATCTGCTCCAGCACGTGCTCGACCTCCCGGGTGGCGAGGGGCAGGCGCTTGGTCCTGCCCGACGCGAGGATGAGCTGCTCGACCTCCAGCTTGAACACCAGCTGTTCGAGGAGCTCCCGCTCCCGCCAGAGCGTGTCCGACAACGCCTTCAGGGGCACGACGCCTCCATGGTTCTCCGATGTCGGGGGGTCCGGTACATCTGGTTGTGATCGGCAGATCGGGGCTTCCCCTGAGTGGATCCCGCCTCGCGTGAACCGTATGTCCGGGCGGAAGCCGCCAACCACGTGCCTGCGGGAGGGTCGCCGGGCGGTTGCGGGTTTCGTGCGGAGGAGGCGTGGCGGGAACTCCTCAGGTGGGCCGGGTGCGGGCCGACGCGACGCCACCGGCCGGGTCCCGGGCCTTGCGGGATCCCGCAAAGTTTGCGGGCCCGCAGGTGGGAGGGTTGACCCGGCGGGGTCCGGACGAACCGTGGAGCATCTGCCCAGGTCACGAGCCGCTTCTCCGCCCGGTGTGAGGGTGCTCACGAACCGCACGAGGCGGACCAACGTCCCTGTCGGGCCCGGATTGTCTACATGACGCGCCGCGATACCGAGGGAACTTTGCGGGACATACGGACGTGTTGCGGACCGCATGCGGCCGTATGGTTGTCCGCAAGACCGCAAGTGCGGCTCGTTGAAGACGGGTGGGGGCAACACCCCGGCTCATCGGATGGGGGACGGAATCGTGACGATCGATCGACACGAGCAGGACGCGCTCATCGCCGCCAACCTGCCCCTCGTGGGGTACCACGTCTCGGAGATGATCCGCCGGGTCCCGGCCCACGTCCAGCGCGAGGACCTCGCCGCCGCCGGGTCGCTCGCCCTGGTGCAGGCCGCCCGCGCGTTCAACCCGGACCTGGGCGTTCCGTTCGCCCGGTACGCCGCCCTGCGCGTGCGGGGGGCCATGGTCGACGAGCTGCGCTCGATGGACTGGGCACCCCGGGCGACGCGCCACCGCGCGCGCAAGCTCAACGAGGTCCGCGACAGCCTCACCGCCGCGCTGAGCCGCACCCCCACGCGCGAGGAGCTCGCCGAGGCCCTCGGCTCCGACGTCGCGACCGTCGAGGCGGCCATGGGCGACGTCGAGCGCCGGGTCCTCAGCCTCGACGCCGAGAGCGCCGCCTCCGCCGAGAACGTCGCCTCGAGCGCCCTCAGCCCGGAGGACCGCCTCCTGGTCGACGAGCGCCTGCGCTACCTCGCCGCGGCCGTCGCCGAGCTGCCGGAGCGCCTCCGCGTCGTCGTCGAGGGCCTGTTCCTGCAGGACCGCCCCGTGGCGGAGCTCGCGGACGAGCTCGGCGTCACGCAGTCGAGGATCAGCCAGCTGCGCTCCCAGGCGCTGCAGCTCCTCAAGGACGGCATGAACTCCGCGCTGGACCCCGCGCTGGCGCCGGCGGCGCCCAAGAACCCCGGCGTGGCCGAGCGCCGGCGGCAGGCGTACTACGCCTCCGTCGCCGCGCGCGGCGCGTCCGTGATGTCGCGCGCCCGCGTCGTCGCGACCGCCGCCGTGCTCGGCGCCGAGCTCGACGCGGTCTGACGAGACCCGAGGCCCAAACCCTCACACCCCGGGGCCTCCCGCCGATGTGAGGAGCAGCTGCCCAGGAGGGGCACGCTGTCCGACCCGCTTCAGGAGGAAGAGTCATCATGGGTCTCTCGATCAACCAGAACATCGCGGCGCTCAACTCGTACCGCAACCTCTCCAACACGCAGAACGACCTCAGCAAGTCGCTCGAGAAGCTGTCCTCGGGCTTCCGGATCAACCGCGCCGCCGACGACGCCGCCGGCCTCGCGATCTCCGAGGGCCTGCGGGCGCAGGTCGGTGGCCTCAAGGTGGCGGCCCGCAACGCGCAGGACGGCATCTCCGTCGCCCAGACCGCTGAGGGTGCGCTCACCGAGGTGCACGCGATGCTCCAGCGCATGAACGACCTCGCGGTGCAGTACAACAACGGCACGCAGAACGTCGACTCGCAGGCCGCCCTGCAGGCCGAGTTCGACGAGCTCGAGACCGAGATCGGCCGGATCCAGACGAACACCAAGTTCAACGGCGTCACCCTGTTCGCCGGCAACGCCCTGACGTTCCAGACGGGCTACGAGAACGCCGACTCGATCGACGTCTCGGCGACGGCGCTCGCCAACTTCAGCACCGCGGCCGGGATGGCTGCCATCGACATCACCGACAGCGACACGCTGCAGGCCGCGATCACCGAGGTCTCGTCCCAGCGGGCCGAGCTCGGCGCCATCCAGAACCGCTTCGAGCACACCATCAAGAACATCAACGTCGCCACGGAGAACCTCTCGGCGTCGGAGAGCCGGATCCGCGACACCGACATGGCGGCCGAGATGGTCAACTTCACCCGGGCGCAGATCCTGTCGCAGGCGGGCACCGCGATGCTCGCCCAGGCCAACCAGATCCCGCAGAGCGTGCTCAAGCTGCTCGGCTGATCTGGTCGCGGCGCGGACTGATCATCCGCTCCGCTCAGGTGAGCCGCCGGCGGCCGGGAACGAGGGGGGACCGGTCGCCGGCGGCTCGCCGTCCGGGCACTGACGACACAGGAGGGCAGTGACGATGACGAGCGTGATCGACGGCCTGGCCAGCGGGCTCGACACCACGAGCATCATCGCCAACCTCATGAAGATCGAGGCGGCGCCGCAGACCCGCCTCAAGACCAGGTCGGCGACGTCCTCGACCCTCGTCACCGCACTCCAGGCCCTCAACACCAAGGTCGCCACGCTCGCCACCACCGCGACGAAGGCCGCGAGCACCACGGCCTGGCAGGTCAGCGGGGCCACCAGCTCCTCGACCGCCGTCACCGCGACGACGACGTCCTCCGCGGTGCCCTCGAGCGTCCAGCTCCGCGTCGACCGCCTCGCCGCCGGGCAGGTCTCGATGGTGGACCTCTCGAGCGCCTCGCTCGGCAGCCCGCCCACCCTCACGATCGTCCGCGGGAGCGAGCTGGTCACGGTCACGGCTGCGGGCTCCGACGCGCTCGCCCTCGCCGCCGCGATCAACGCCTCGGCCGACGCCGGCATCACGGCCGTCCCGATCCGCGTCGGCGACTCCGCCGGCGGCACGCCCGAGTACCGCCTCCAGCTCACGGGGCCGATCGGCGCCGACGGCGCCTTCGAGGTGTACGTCGGCGACGAGGCCACGGTGAGCGGCTACCTCACGGACACCGGCGACGGCTACGAGGACAACGGCACCGCCCCGGCCGGCGCGCGGCTCGCGAGCAGCGCCGCCGCGCTCGTCGCCGCCGCCGACGCGCAGGTCACGTTCTGGCCGGGCGCGGGCAGCGCCGTGACCGCCACGAGCCCGACGAACACCTTCGACGGCGTCGTGCGGGGCGTGCAGTTCACCGTGAGCGCGACGACGACGGCGGACCCGCCCGTCACGCTGAGCGTCGCCGCGGACCGCGCCTCCCAGCGGGCCCTGGTCGAGGACACGGTCAACGCGCTCAAGGGCGTCTTCGACGACATCGCGGCCCAGACGACGACCAAGACGACGACCGACGGCGACGGCCGGTCCGTGGTGAGCGGGGGTCTGTTCACGGGCGAGTCGACCGTCCGCTTCGTCGGCGACCGCCTGCGCGCCGCGCTGATGAACCCGGTCGGCGGCGCCTCGCCGTCGTCCATCGGCATCTCGATCGACCGGTACGGCGCCCTGACGTTCGACGCCGAGGTGTTCGACGCCGCCATGGCGGACGACCCCGCCGGCACCCAGGCGACCGCCCAGGCGATCGCGCAGCGGGTCGCAGACGTCGCCGACGCCGCCTCCGACAAGATCGACGGGTCGCTCACCCGGCGGATCTCGACGGAGCAGTCCGTGGTCACCGACCTCACCCGGCAGATCGCCGACTGGGACCGCCGCCTGGAGATCCGCCGCTCGACGCTCGAGGCGACGTACACGGCGCTCGAGGTGGCGCTGAGCCAGCTCCAGTCGCAGTCCAGCTGGCTGAGCAGCCAGCTCGCCGGGCTCGACAACCTCGCCGC
>JBDIAU010000070.1:0-7911 GCA_039812565.1 Beutenbergiaceae bacterium | reverse complement strand
TTCGAACCGCCGTCGTCTAGAGATCAGCAACAGCGCACCGAGCACGATCGCCCCGAACGCCAAGGGCAACAGTACGAGCGGCGCCCCGCCGGTTATTGCGAGTAGCGATCGATCGACCTCACCCGTCGCCGAAGCCGTGGGCTCGGTGATCGATCCTTGCGAGCTCACACTTGCGACGTTCTCGATCTCCCCGGTCGCCGATGCTCCGACCCGCACGTTCAGCACGAGCGTTGCCCTCTGATCGACCTCGAGCGGGCCCACATCGCAGACGACGACCTGCCCGGTCACCTCGCACTCGATTGCGGTCCCATCCAGCTCCGCGCGCTCGAAGGTCAGCGCGGACGCCAGCACATCGGTCACGAGCACGGGGCCCGGATCCGGCGTCGGACCGAGGTTGGTCACGGTGATGGTGTACTCGCCACCGAAACCCGCCTCCAGCACGCCGGTGATCTCCTTCGTGATCGCCAGCTCACTGCGCGCGGGGACCGGCGTCGTGACCGTGGAGGTGTTGTCGGCCAGCGTCGAGGGGTCCTCGGGCGTCGCCGACGTAACCGTCGCGGTGTTGGAGATCGCCGGATAGGCGTCCGGGAGCACCGTGACCGTGGCCGTGATCACGGCAGCCGTCGCTCCTGCGGCGATCTCGTCGATCGTGCAGGTGACAGCGGTGGGGGAACCGGCAGCCGGCAGCACCGCGCATGTCCACCCGTGGGCGGTGACCTCGTCGACCTGCAGCTGCGCCGGGATCTCGTCGGTCACGACGACACCACGGGCGAGGGAGGGCCCGTCGTTGGTGACGGTCAGCGTATACGCGAACGGAGAGCCGACGACGGGCGAGCCGACGGCCGCCTTCACGATCGCGAGATCGGCCGTTTCGACGAGGGTCCCCTCGACCGTCGAGCTGTTATTGAGGGGGTCGGGATCCGACGTCGTCGAGCTGACGGTCACGGTGTTCTCGAGGTCGCCCTGGAGCTGCTGCTCGGCGTCGACACGGATGTCGAGCGTGATCGTCGCCCCAGCGGGGAGCGGGCCGTCGAGGTTGCAGGAGACGACATCGGGGTCCGCACCGTCGGCGGTGCACGACCAGTCGTAGCCGTCGGTGCCACCCGCGATCGCCGCGAAGGTCAGACCGGTCGGCAGCGGATCGCTCACGGCGACCTGCTGGGCATCGGAAGGTCCGAGGTTGACGATCTGGAAGCGGTAGACGCCCGAGGAGCCCGCGACGATCTCCTCGGCGATCGTCTTGGTGATCGCGAGGTCGGCGCTCGTGGTGATCGGCACGACCGAGGACGCCTCATCGGGCCCCGGTCCATCGGTCGGCTGCTGCGTGAGTCCGGGGGTGACCCGCACCACGTTCGTGATCTCGCCCTCCACCGACGGCGACACCGTGCCCGTGATCGTCAGGGCGGGAGCCGGACCCACCGGCAGCGTCTCGTCGCGCACACAGCTCAGGCGCTCGGCGCCGCCGACGGGAGCGAGCGCCACGCACGTCCATCCGTCGCCGGAACCCGAGCCGTTCACGATGCCGACGGGCAGCGTGTCGACGACGGTGATGGGAGCCTCCTCCGAGGCGTCCGAGTCCGACGGGCCGAGGTTCTCGACCTCGACGGTCCACGAGACCTCACCGCCCGCGACGACCGGGTCGGTGTCCACCGTCTTAGTGATCGCCAGGTCCGCGACCTCGACGACGGAGATCGTGTCGGAATCCGAGTCGGGCCACACCGGGTCGGCGGGCTGCGGCGTGACACCGGGCGTGACCTGGGCGGTGTTGACCAGATCGCCCTCCACCGCCTGGTCGAGGTCGACCTCGAGCGTGAGGTCGAGGGTGTCACCCGCGGCGAGAGTGCTCGTGCGCACGCACTCCACGACCTGTGCGCCGTCCTCGGTGCCCGTCACCGAGCACGTGGTGTCGGGCCCGCCGGATGCCGGGCTCGCGGCGAGCGTCACCCCGACCGGGAGCACGTCGCGCACGACGATCGGGTCATCGACGGTCGCGAGCGAATCCGACGGGCCGTGGTTCACGACGCTCAGGAGCCAGGTGAACGACTCACCCGCCACGGCATCCGCATCCGGCGCGTGGCTCTTGATCAGCTGGAGGTCGGCGCGCGTGATGACGACGATCTCGGCGTCATCGGTCGGCGAGATCTCGGACGAGGGCGACGACACCTGTGCCGTGTTCGTCTGGATCCCGGCCGCAGCGCCGGCCGACACCGTCGTCGCGATCTGCAGGAGCGGTGCGGATGCGCCCGCCGCGAGGGTTGTCGCGGTGCCGGCGTTCTCGAGAACGCACGTCACAGTCTGATCCTCCGCCGCGCACACCCACGCGGGAGGCCCGGAGGCGTTCGTCGCCGCGAGGAACGTCTGCCCCACCGGCAACGTGTCGACGATCGTCACGGGCGCGGCGGCATCCGAAGGCCCATCGTTCGTGACCTCGATGAGGTACGTGGCCACCTCTCCGGCTTCGACCGTGAGCGTGGTCGCCGACTTGTCGATCTGCAGCACGCTGACGGCGTCGACGGTCACCTCGGCATCGTCGGTCGCGGTGGCCGGCGCATCGGTCACCGGGTCGATCGTGCTCGAGTTCGCCACCGCGGCGTTCGGCAGGACCGTTCCCGCGGGGACGGTCGATGCCACAGTCGTGACCAGAGTGACGACGACCGAGGCACCGGGCTCCATCGTGCCGACCGCGCAGAGCACCGCGGTGGTTCCGGTGCATGTGACTCCCTCGGCGATCGACGACGCGCTCACCAACGTCAGACGCGAGTCGAGGGTGTCGGAGATGCTGACCGCCTGCGCGTCGGAGGGTCCGGTGTTCGTGACGGTCACCGTCCACGAGATGTCCTCGCCTGCGACAGCGGATGCGGGGGCGTCCTTGACGAGCGTGAGCGTCGCGCGCTGCACCACGGCGACGGATGCGGAGTCGGAGTTGTTCCCGGGCACAGGGTCGGGGGTCACCGAGGAGACCGTCGCCGTGTTCACGAGGCTCGTCGCGGTCACCGCGGCGTCGACGACGACCGGGAGCGTGATCGTCCACGCCGTCTCTCCGACGTCCAGGCCGTCGGGCTTCTCGCACGTCACGCGCTGTCGGCCGCTCTCGTCTGCGACGACGCATCCGGCGGGCGCCGAGCCGACGAGCGTCATGCCGGCGGGCAGCAGGTCGCTCACGGTGACGGGGCCGGCGGCATCCGAGGGTCCGAGGTTGACGACCTCGAGGGTGTACGTGGCCCCTGTCGCCGCACCGGCGACGATCTCGGCGACGTCGACAGACTTCGTGATGGCGAGGTCGGCGATCGCGTTGGATCCCGTCGTCACCTGCGAGGAGTCCTGGTCCGCGCGCCAGGTCGACCCGACCACGGCGGTGTTGGTCACATCGCCCACCACACCCGAGTCGATGTCGACGAGGATGTCGAAGCTCGAGTCCGCACCGGCGGCGAGCAGCCCGGTCAGGTCGAAGCGCACGTCCTCGCCCTGAGCGACGGCCGTCCACACGTCACCGCCGGCGACGATCGAGTCGAACGTCACTCCGTCGGGCAGGTCGTCGACCACGAACACGCCACGCGCATCCGAGGGCCCACCGTTGGCGACGGCGATCCGGTAGGTCAGTGTTCCACCGGGGAGTGCCTCCGGCGGAACGGGTGCCACGATCGTCTTGTCGACCGTGAGGGATTCCTCAACGACCGTCGGGGTCTCGCTCGTCGACGAGTTGTTCTCGGTCTCGGGATCGGTGGTGACCGGGGTCACCGTCGCCGTGTTCGCGATGGTCGAACCCGGCGCGACATCGGCGGCGAGCATGCCGGCGAGCACGACGGTCACCGTCGCCCCGACGGCGAGATCGACGGGGATGTCGCAGTCGAGCGTGCCGGCGGCGATCGCGCAGTCCGCGCCGCCCGTCGTCGAGACGACGGTGATCCCCTCGACGTCAGCCGGCAGCGTGTCGGTGATCGTGATCGGCGCGAGAGCGGATCCGCGCGAGACCGACGGGCCGTTGTTCGTCACCGTCACGGTCCAGCCGAGCGGGCCACCCGCCGTGGCCGACGCGGTGTCTGCGGTCTTGGTGATGACCAGGTCTGCGCTCGCGCGCACGACCGCCGTGTCGTCGTCGGTGTTGTTCCCGGGGGTGCGATCCTCGGTGGTAGCGCTCACCGACGCGGAGTTGGGGATCTCGACGCCGTGTTCCACGGTCGATGCCACTGCGGCGCGCACGGTCAGGGTCCAGCTCGATCCCGAGGGCATCGGCTCGGCGGGCGTGGTCCGTGCACACGAGAACCCGCCGCCGACGGGCGCGCCGCAGGTCCATCCGGCACCGGACGCGCCCAGGACCGTCACGCCTGCCGGCGGCACGGCGGTGTCGGTGACGACGACGCCGATCGCGGGGTCGGGTCCGTTGTTGGTGACGGTCACTGTGTAGGTGCCCGTCTCGCCGGCGACGAAGTCGTCGTTGGCGACCTTCGTGATCGCCAGGTCGGCGAGCGCGATGCGCGCCGTCGCTGAGCCTGCCGCGCCGATGTAGGAGCCTGCACCGCCGTTGTACGACGTGCCGCCCGTGGCGTCTGTCACGTCGGCGGCGACGACGGTGTTCGTGTGGGCGACCGAGAGCCCGGCGTCGACCGAGTCGTCGGCGACCGCGCGGTAGGTCACGACGATCCGCTCGAGCGGCTGGAGCGAGACGCTCGAGCCGCCGATGTCGTTCCAGCGGAGCACCTGGCCGGTGATCGTGGGCTCCACGGCGGCGGCAGCGCCGGTGCGCACAGTCACCTGGGCGGAATCCGTGACGTAGCTCCATCCGCTGGGTAGGGTGTCGACCGCGTCGAGCGACACCGCCGTCGCCCCGCCCGTGTTCGTGAGCTCGAACCGGAACGTGACCTCCTGGCCGATGTAGACCGGGTTCGCGGGGGTCACCTGCGTCTTGGTCGAGGTGATGAGCGGGAACTGCGGTGTGACGGATGCCGTGGCCGCAGTGCCCGGGCCATACGTGCGGCCGTCCGTCGCGAGCGAGGTCCACGACTGCGGGCGCACGGTGTTCGTGAGGGCCGAGCCGGCGAGCGTCGACGACACGTCGAGACGCGCAGAGTACGTGCGCGTCACGGCGTTCGCCGAGCCCGGAGCAAGGGTGTCGACGGTCCAGGTGAGGGTCCGGGCCGCCGCATCCCACACCCCTCCGCTCGGAGTGGACGCGCCGTCCGCGATCGGTTGACCGTCGGCCCCGAGCACGATGACGTCGACGGGCACGGTGTCGCGGATCACGACGTTGAACGCCGGCACGTTGCGCGCGCCCGCGGTCGTCGTCGCCCGCACCGTGTAGACGAACGTCTCGCCCTGCGCGGGCGTCGTGTCGCTCACGGACTTCGCGACGGTGACCTCGGGATGACGCACCTGAGTGGACGCGGTGGCCTGGGCGTTGGCATCCCAGGTCGCCGCGGTGCTCGTCGGCGCCGTCTCCTCCTCGAAGTTCCACCGCAGCTGCGCGGTGTTGTTCTGGTTCGCTCCCTGCACGGCCGTGGTGGCCACGGGAAGTCGGGTCGTGAGGGTCAGCGTGAGGGTGCGCACCTGCGGCGCCGGGGCGATGGTCCCGAGCAGCACGCCGAACGACGTCGCCGGGCTCCGCGTGAGCTCGGTGGCGGTCACGCAGTCGGCCTGCCAGGTCGCGTCGCCTCCCCCGCACGAGACGCTCCAGGATTCGACCGCGCTGAGCGCGACGGGGAGCGCATCGACGAACGCGGCGTTGAACAGCTCGACGTTCGCGGGGATCGTCGCGGTCACCGTCCAGGTGACCGCCTGCCCGGGAACGATCGTCGCCGTCGACGCGGTCTTCGACAGCGTGGGCCGCACGACGTCGACGTCGCGCGATGCGTCCGCCGTGTAGGTGCGCGCCTCTGCCTCGTCGCCGGGCACGGAAGCGCCCGTCAGCTCGGCCTCGTTCGTGTACCGCTGTCCGGCGGGCGCGGATGCGGGGATCGTGACGGGATAGGTGACGCTCTGCGGGGAGCCCGCTTCGAGCGGCGCCGCGAGCGTCCAGGTCAGCACCTGGGTGCCCAGGGCACATCCGTTCGAGCCGTCACCGGGCACGGGACCGGCGAGCCCTGCGGGCAGATCGCCGATCTGCAGGGCCCCGGGCACGCAGTCCACGACCACACCGTCGTAGAGAGGCGATCGTCCCGCGGCGTTGGTCGCGGTGAGCGTGTACTCGACATCCTGCCCGCCGGACACGGTCGACGCCGACGAGGTCTTCGCGAGCGTGGGGCTGGGCTCGACCACCCCGATGCTCGCCACGGCGGTGCCCTGGCTGACGGGCGTGCCGTCGGCCTCGAGCGCGCTGCGGAACGTCGCCGTGTTCGGGATGGATCCGCCGTTGATGTTGGCTGCCTGGTCCGCGACCCGGGTGGGCAGGGTGACGGTGAACACCGCATCCGTGTCGGTGTCGTTCGTCCACGCCGTCGGGAAGAGGAGGGTGCCGTCGGCGCAGAGCCGGAACTCGACGGCATCCGCCGCGCATCCGGTCGCGACGGTGATTCCGCCCGGCGCGGTCGACAGGGTCGGGTCGCCTGCCTGGACGAGCCGAGCGCCGAGCGGCAGCCCGTCGTCCAGGGTTCCCTGGAAGACGCTGGTGTGGGCGGGGATGGTCACCGAGTACGCGTAGTCGACGGTCTCCCCGATCGTCGCCTGCGTGAGGGAGGAGTTGCCGCCCGCGGTGATGCCCGTCGCAACGACGTCCTTGTCGACGGTCGCGGGCGGGAGGGTGATGGTCGCGATGTCGCTGGCCTCGGGGGCGTTCTTGATCTCATCGGGGAAGGCGTCGAACGGGTTCTCGGGCCAGAAGTCGACGGCACCCGCCGACTCCGGTGTGCCGTCGGTGGTGGGAGCCGTGTAGACGGTGACGGCCGCCTGGTTCGTGTGCGCCGTGTTGATTGAGAGCGGCGAGGGCACCGTGATCGAGTACGAGACCTCGATCGTCTCTCCGGGGAGCAGTTGTTCGTCGGCGCCGAGCGCCGCCCCTTCGAGCTCCCAGACGATCAGGGTCTGCCCGGAGGCCGGGCCCGTCGTCGCCACCGAGCAGTCAGAGGGCGCGGGTGACTCATCCGAGACGTCGGCGCAGCCGAATCCGTCGGGGAGCACATCCCAGACCGTCACGCTGTCGAGCGGATAGTCATTGCCGTCGGCCGCCGTGCCCGCGTGGGTGACGTCGATCGTGAAGGGCACGACCTGCTCCTCCTGCACGACAAGCGTCGTCTGGCCGGCCGCGCGCTTGGCGAGTTCGAGGGGGGCGACCGGCGCGAGAGTGAGGTCGACATCGTCGCGCGCCGCCATGATCTCGCCCGACCCGGAGGTGTAGCGCAGCTTCGCGAGGTTGCCGGTGATATCCACGTCCTGGCCGGCGCCGGGAACATCGACGACTCGCACGAGGAGGTCGAGGACGAGGTCCTGGCCTCCCTCGACGTACCGCGACCCGTTCGGGTTCTCGTCGCCGAGCAGCCACTGGAGGTCGTTGTCGAGTCGCTCGATGCTCGCGCTATTGCCCGGGCCCGCCGCCCACTCGACGAACTCCGTCCCCGGCGGAAGGAAGTCGGCAAGGATCGCATCGCGGGTCGACACGCCCGCGGGGAAGTCGATCGAGATGCGGAAGCACGCCAGATCGCCCAACTGCAGTCGGGGCCCGTCTTCGCCGACGTACTGGTCGGCCGGAGCGGCGAAACAGGTGTCGCCGGCCCCTGCGGCCGAGGTGATGGCCTCCCGGTCCGGGTTCGTCCAGATCGTCTTCGTCATCGAGAGGCCCGGCGTGCCCAGGCTCGCCGCGGAGTCGTTCGTCGACGCGACGTCACCGGTGTCGACGGTGTTCCCCGCGGCGGGGGTTGTCGTGCCCGAGATGTCGACCGTGTTCGTGAGGACATCACCACTGGTGGTGAGCGAGCCGTCCTG
>JBDIAU010000069.1:0-8060 GCA_039812565.1 Beutenbergiaceae bacterium | reverse complement strand
GCGCGGCGTCGCGACGCTGGCTGGGCGTCCTCGCCGTCGGCGTCGTGGTCGCGGCGGGCTGCGTCCTGGCCGGCCGCTGGCAGTGGACGCGGCACGAGCACCGCGTGGCGGTCGCCGCGGTGGTCGAGGCGAACTACGACGCGACGCCCGTCCCGCTCGGGGATGTCCTGCCCAGCCCGGCCGAGCCGCTCGCACCCGCCGACGAGTGGCGTCCCGTCACCGTCACCGGCCGGTACGCCGACGGCGGCACCGTGGTCCTGCGCAACCGGCCCGTCGACGGCGGCCCCGCGGTGCACGTGCTCGCGCCGCTCGTCGTGGAGTCGTCGGCCGGGCCGGCGGTCCTCGTCGTCGACCGAGGCTGGGTGCCCGCCGGCGCGGAGGCCCTCGCCGACGGCGTCCCGGCGCCGCCGGGCGGGGACGTCGAGGTGGTCGTGCGCCTCCGACCGGCCGAGCCGCCCGGGCGGGTGGGCCCGCCCGGGCAGACGTACCGGATCGACCCCGAAGGCGTCCTCGCGGCAGGGTCCGCCGGGGCGGACGTGGTGTCGCTGCCGGCGTTCGACGCGTACGGCGTCCTCGCTCGGGAGACGCCGTCGGCCCCGTCGTCCCCCGCCGCGCTGCCCCCGCCCGACACCGGGCTGGGCCCCCACCTGTCGTACGCCTTCCAGTGGTGGGTCTTCGCGCTCGGCGCCCTCGTCGGCGCCGGGGTCCTCGTCCACCGCGAGCGCACGGCGTCCGCGGTCCCCGGGCCGGCCGGCACGCCGTCGTCCGAGGGCGGGCGGCCGACGCCGCGGCGTCGGCGTCGTCCGAGCGCCGAGGACGAGGAGGACGCGCTCGTCGACGCGCAGCTCGAGGCGCAGCGAGAGCCGCGTCAGACCTAGGTCCGCCGGTCGCCCGCGAGGTCGAGGTGACGCCCGGCGAGGGCGTCACCGCCGCCGGTCAGTCGGTTGCGGCTCGGGTGGCCCCGCCACGTCCGCGCAGGGGCGTCTCCGACTGCCGGAGCACCCCGTGGACGAAGCCGTACGACCGCCCGATGTCCTGCGCGATGGACCGGATCGACTCGCCGCGGCCGTACCGCTCGGCGAGCTCCGTGCTCAGCACCGTCCGCTGGTCCCCCACCACCCGGACACCCTTCGGGATCTTGTCCGCCACCCACATCTCCTTCTCGCGCAGCACGTCGGGCCCTCCGGCTGGCGTGGTCCCCCCGCGTCAGCATCCGGGCCGCCGGACGGACCGGGCGGCCGAACCTGGTTGCATCATCCAACCCTGCCGGCGAGGCAATGCTAGGGCGTTAGCGCGGATTTCGCGCGCCGAGAGGTTTGACCTGTCACCTGAGGCCTCCGACCTGCGCAAACGTTGGCGCCATATCCGGTTAACGCCGGAGCGCGCCGCACGTCTCGCGGAGCGGGACATTGTCCCGTTGCTAAACCTCACCACGTAATGCGCGTACCGCGACGCTCACCTACGCGAGAGCGACGAGGTCCGCGTAGGTGTCGTTCCAGAGGTCCTCGTCGCCGTCCGGGAGCAGCAGCACGCGCTCGGGGTCGAGCGCGGCGACGGCGCCCTCGTCGTGCGTGACCAGCACGACGGCGCCCGCGTACGAGCGCAGGGCGGCGAGGATCTCCTCGCGGCTGGCCGGGTCGAGGTTGTTCGTCGGCTCGTCGAGCAGCAGCACGTTCGCGGCGGAGACGACGAGGAGGGCGAGCGCGAGGCGGGTCTTCTCCCCGCCGGACAGGACGCCGGCCGGCTTGTCGGCGTCGTCGCCGGAGAACAGGAAGGAGCCGAGGACGCTGCGGACCTGCGTGTCCGTGAGGTCCGGGGCCGCGGAGCGGAGGTTCTCGACCACCGTGCGCGCGGTGTCGAGCGTCTCGTGCTCCTGCGCGTAGTAGCCGAGCTTGAGCCCGTGCCCCGGCAGGACCTCGCCCGTGTCCGCCGGCTCGATGCCGGCGAGGATCCGCAGGAGGGTGGTCTTGCCTGCGCCGTTCAGGCCGAGCACGACCACACGGCTGCCCCGGTCGATCGCCAGGTCGACATCGGTGAAGACCTCGAGCGAGCCGAACGACTTCGACAGTCCCTCGGCGGTGAGCGGCGTCCGCCCGCACGGCGCCGGGTCAGGGAATCGGAGCCGGGCCACCTTGTCGGCGGCCCGCTCGCCCTCGAGCCCGGCCAGGAGCCGCTCGGCACGGCGCGCCATGTTCTGCGCCGCGACCGCCTTCGTCGCCTTCGCCCGCATCTTGTCGGCCTGCGCCAGGAGGGCGGACGCCTTCTTCTCGGCGTTCGCCCGCTCCCGACGGCGCCGGCGCTCGTCCGTCTCCCGCTGCAGGAGGTACGCGTCCCAACCCAGGTTGTAGACGTCGATCTCGGATCGGGTCGCGTCGAGGTGGAAGACCTTGTTGACGGTGGCCCGCAGCAGCTCGGCGTCGTGGCTGATGACGACGAAGCCGCCGGAGTACTGCCGGAGGAAGTCGCGGAGCCAGGCGATCGAGTCGGCGTCGAGGTGGTTCGTCGGCTCGTCGAGCAGCAGGGTCTGCGCGTCCGAGAACAGGATCCGGGCGAGCTCGACGCGCCGCCGCTGCCCGCCCGAGAGCGTCCCCAGCGGCTGGGCGAGCACCCGGGTCGGCAGGCCGAGGTTGCTCGTGATCCGGGCGGCCTCGCTCTCGGCGGCCCAGCCGCCCTGGGCCGTGAACTCGGCCTCCAGGCGGGCGTAGCGCGTCATCGCGCGGTCCCGCTCGGCCGGGACGGCGCTTCCCATGCCCGCCTCGGCGGCCCGCATGCGTCGGGCGACGTCGGCGAGGCCGCGGGCCGAGAGCACCCGGTCCCGGGCCAGCACGTCGAGGTCCCCGGTGCGCGGGTCCTGCGGCAGGTAGCCGACCTCGCCCGTCCGGACCACCTGACCGCCGGAGGGCAGGCCCTCCCCCGCCATGACTCGGGTGAGGGTCGTCTTGCCGGCACCGTTGCGGCCGACGAGCCCGATCCGGTCCCCGGGCCCCACCTGGAAGGACGTCGGCACGAGCAGCTGGCGGGCGCCGACGCGGAGCTCGACCTCCTGGGCGATGATCATCGCGGGACCACCGTCGTCACGAGGGCCCGGACCGGGCGGGGCGCGGGCAGGCGCCCGCAGGCGGCGTTCGAGGTCCGGGTGGGCACGGGTCCCGAGTCTAGGGCGGCTACTGTGCGCCCCATGACCTCGCTCCCGGAGCCCGCGACCGCACCGGCCCGGCCGGCGTCCGTCGCGACCGACCTGGCGCTCGTCGCCTCCTTCGCGGCCTTCATCGCCGTCTGCGCCGTGCTGCCCGCGATCCCGGTCGGCGCCCTGCCCGTGCCGATCACGCTGCAGACGTTCGGCGTCGCCGTCACCGGCGCGGTGCTCGGCGCCCGGCGCGGCTTCCTCGCGACCGCGCTGTACGTCGTCGTCGGCCTCGCGGGGGCGCCGATCTTCGCCGGCGCGACCGGCGGCCTCGCGACGATCGCCAAGCCGTCCTTCGGGTACCTCATCGCGTTCCCCCTGGCCGCGCTGCTCACCGGCTGGCTGGCGGAGAAGGTGTTCCGCAGCCGTCGCTGGTCCCACGGCCCCCGGGCGTGGCTCGGGGTGTTCGGCGCCACGACGGCCGGGAGCCTGCTGGTCATCCACCCGCTCGGCATCGCGGTGCTCGGCTGGCGGCTCGGCCTCGGCCCCGCCGAGGCGATCACCGCCGGCCTCGTCTTCATCCCGGGAGACCTGCTCAAGAACGCCCTCGCGGCCTTCGTCGCGACCGCCGTCCACCGCGCCTTCCCCGACCTCATCAGCGGCCGGCGGTAGCCGCGCCGGGAGCGCGACGCCGATGGGCACCGCCGCCATCGAGCTCCGGGAGGCCGGGGTCACCGTCCGCACCCCGGGCGGTGACCCGGTCACGATCCTGCGACCGACGAGCCTCGTGCTCGCCGAGCGGCGCGTGGCCGTCATCGGCGCCAACGGCTCCGGGAAGTCCACCTTCGCGCGGCTGCTCAACGGGCTGGTCCTGCCGACGTCCGGCCAGGTGCTCGTCGACGGGCTCGACACGGCGCGCGACGGCGCGGCGGTGCGCGCGCGGGTGGCCTTCGCCTTCACCGACCCCGACGCCCAGCTCGTCATGCCGACGGTCGCCGAGGACGTCGCGCTCTCGCTGCGGCGGCTTCGTCTGCCGCGCGCCGAGCGCGGCCGCCGCGTCCGCGAGGTGCTCGCCCGCTTCGGCCTCGACCACCTCGCGGACGTCAGCGTGCACGCCCTGTCCGGGGGCCAGAAGCAGCTCCTCGCCCTGGCCGGCGTGCTCGCCACCGAGCCGGAGGTGCTGGTCTGCGACGAGCCGACCACCCTTCTCGACCTGCGCAACACCCGGGCCGTCGCGGCGCTGCTCGCGGGCCTGGGGCAGCGGGTCGTCCTCGTCACCCACGACCTCGACCTGGCGCTGGAGGCGGAGCGGGTGCTCGTCGTCGACGGGGGCGCCGTCGTCCACGACGGCCCCGCCGCCGACGCCGTCGCCTTCTACCGGGACCTCATGGGCGCCGCCCCGGAGGCCCGGCCGTGAGCACGCCCGACCTGCTGGGCGTCTACCGGCCGGGACGTTCCTGGCTGCACCGGACGCCGGCCGGCGCCAAGCTCCTCGGGCTGCTCGGCCTCGGCGTGGCGCTCGCCCTCGTGCCCGGCCGGGTCACGTGGGTGGCGGGGTGCGCGGCGCTGGTGCTCGTCCTCGGCGTGGCGCTCTCCGCCCGGCTGCCGCTGCGGCCGGTGGCGCGGGCACTGCGCGGGATCCTGCTCCTCGGCGTCGCCGTCGCCGCGTACCAGTGGTGGCGCACCGGCTGGGAGCTCGCCCTCGGCGTGCTCGCCACGCTCGTCGCCCTCGTCCTCGCGGGCCTGGTGGTGACGATGACGACGCCGCTGGACGCCGTCGTCGACGTCGTGGTCCGCGCGTCCCGCCCCCTCGCGCGGGTGGGCCTGCGGCCCGAGTGGGTGGGGCTCGCCGTCGCCCTCACGCTGCGGGGCATCCCGTCGCTGCTCGCGATCGCCGTCGAGACGCGCGACGCCGCCCGGGCGCGGGGGCTGGAGCGCAACCCGCGCGCGGTGCTCGTGCCGACCGTGCTGCGCACGGTCGCCCGGGCCCGGCAGACGGGCGAGGCGCTGGCCGCCCGCGGCCTCGCCGACTGACACTCCCGCCGAACGCACCTGTGGTCGGCTGAAACCGCGGTTTCAGCCGACCACAGGTGCGTTCGGCGCTGGCGGTCAGACGTTGAAGCCGAGCGCGCGGAGCTGGTCGCGGCCGTCCTCGGTGATCCGGTCCGGGCCCCACGGGGGCATCCACACCCAGTTGATCCGCTGCCCCGCGACGATCCCCTCGAGCGCCTGCGCCGCCTGGTCCTCGATGACGTCCGTCAGCGGGCACGCCGCCGAGGTGAGGGTCATGTCGATCACCGCAAGGTTGTTCTGGTCCACCGAGATGCCGTAGACGAGTCCGAGGTCGACCACGTTGATCCCCAGCTCGGGGTCGATGACGTCACGCATCGCCTCCTCGACGTCGGCGGCCGTCGCGGCCGCGCCGGCGGGTGCGTGGGGGTGGGGGTCGAGGCTCATCAGCCCTCCTGGCTCGCGGCGCCGGGGGCGACGCCGTCCGTGGTGGTCAGGGCCCGCACGAGCGCGTCGCGCAGGGCCATCCAGCCGAGCAGCGCGCACTTGACGCGCGCCGGGTACCGCGCGACGCCCACGAAGGCCGCGGCGTCGCCGAGCAGCTCCTCCCGGTCCGCGTCGAGCGGCCTGCCCTTGTTGTGCATGAGCGCGCGGAACGCCTCGGCGAGCTCGTCCGCCGTCGCGACGTCGACGTCCTCGACGAGGTCGGCGAGGACGGAGAGGGAGGCCTGCGAGATGCTGCAGCCCTGCCCCTCCCAGGAGACTCCCTCGATGACCGGGCGGCCCGCGCCGTCGGCCAGGTGCACGCGCAGCCGCACCTGGTCCCCGCACGTCGGGTTCACCTGGAAGGACTCCCCTGCCGCGCCCTCGCGCAGGCCGTGACCGTGGCGCTCGCGCGCGTGGTCGAGGATCACCTGCTGGTAGAGCTGCTCCAGCCCGCTCGCCATCGCCCTCACCTCACCCCGAAGTAGGAGCGCACGCCGGCCAGCGCCGTGACGACGGCGTCGACCTCCTCGTGCGTCGTGTACACGCCCGCGGACGCCCGCGCGGAGGCGTGCGCCCCGAGGCGGCGGTGCAGCGGCTGCGCGCAGTGGTGGCCGACGCGCACGGCGATGCCCTGGTCGTCGAGCACCTGGCCGACGTCGTGCGGGTGCACGCCGTCGACGACGAACGACACCGTCGCGAGCCGGTCCCGCGCGTCGCGAGGCCCGAGGACGCGCACACCGGGCACCTCCGCGATGCCGGCGACGAGCCGCTCGGCGAGCGCGTGCTCGTGCGCGGCGACGCCGGGCATCCCCAGCTCGGCGAGGTAGTCGACGGCGACGCCGAACCCCACCGCCTGGGCGACCATCTGGCTCCCGGCCTCGAACCGCTGCGGCGGCGCCGCGTACGTGGTCCGCTCCATCGTCACGACCTCGACCATCGAGCCGCCCGTCAGGACGGGCGGCATGAGCTCGAGGAGACGACGGCGCCCGTACAGCGCCCCCACACCCGTCGGGCCGAGCATCTTGTGCCCGGAGAAGACGGCCAGGTCGACGTCGAGCGCGCGCAGGTCGAGCGGCAGGTGCGGCGCGGACTGGCAGGCGTCGAGCAGCACGAGGGCGCCCACTTCGCGCGCCCGCGCGACCACGGGCGCGACCGGCGAGATCGCCCCGGTGACGTTGGAGGCGTGGGTGAGCGCGACCAGCCGCGTGCGGTCGGTGACCACCGCGTGGAGCGGGTCGAGGTCGAGCCGACCGTCGTCGTCGACCCCGAGCCAGCGCAGCGTCGCGCCCGTGCGGGCGCACAGCTCCTGCCACGGCACGAGGTTGGCGTGGTGCTCCGCCTCGGTGACGACGATCTCGTCGCCGGGCCCGACGCCGAGCGCCGCCCGGGCGGCCTCGCCGCCGCGGCCGAGGGCCGCGTTGGACATGGCGTACGCGACGAGGTTGATGCCCGCCGTCGCGTTCGTCGTCCAGACGAGCTCGTCCTCGTCCACGCCGACGAAGCGGGCGACGGCGGCGCGGGCCGCCTCGTACGCCTCCGTCGCCTCCTCGGCGAGCGCGTGAGCGCCCCGGTGGACGGCGGCGTTGCGCCGCTCGTAGAAGTCCGTCTCGGCGTCGATGACGCACTGCGGCTTCTGCGACGTCGCCGCCGAGTCGAGGTACACGAGCGGGCGGCCGTCCCGCACGGTGCGCGCGAGCAGCGGAAAGTCCGCCCGCACGGCCGCGAGCTCGACGGGCGTCAGGGCCCGGGCGGGGACGGCACCCGTGGGTGCCGTCCCCGCCAGCGCGCCTGGCACGGTGCCGGTCACGAGGTCAGACCCCGGCGGTGGTGAAGCGGTCGTAGCCCTCGGCCTCGAGCCGCTCCGCGAGCTCGGGGCCACCCTCCTCGGCCACGCGACCGTCGACGAAGACATGGACGAAGTCCGGGTGGATGTACCGCAGGATCCGCGTGTAGTGCGTGATGAGCAGGACGCCGACGTCGGTGGTCGTCAGGGCGCGGTTCACGCCCTCGGAGACGACGCGCAGGGCGTCGACGTCGAGGCCGGAGTCCGTCTCGTCGAGGATCGCGAACCGCGGCCGCAGCAGCTCCATCTGGAGGATCTCGTGGCGCTTCTTCTCGCCGCCGGAGAAGCCCTCGTTGACGTTGCGCTCGGCGAACGCCGGGTCCATGCGCAGGCGCTCCATGGCGGTGCGGACCTCGCCGACCCATGAGCGCAGCTTGGGGGCCTCGCCGTCGATCGCCGTGCGGGCGGTGCGCAGGAAGTTCGCGACCGTGACGCCGGGGACCTCCACGGGGTACTGCATGGCGAGGAAGAGGCCGGCGCGCGCCCGCTCGTCGACGGACATCGCGAGCAGGTCCTCGCCGTCGAGGAGGACCTCGCCCGACGTGACCTGGTACTTCGGGTGCCCGGCGATCGAGTAGGCGAGCGTGGACTTGCCCG
>JBDIAU010000068.1:0-8062 GCA_039812565.1 Beutenbergiaceae bacterium | reverse complement strand
CGGCGCTGTCGTCCCACGTCGGGCACCTCGTGATGATCGTCCACTTCACCCTCGCCGGGTACTTCTTCGCCAACGTCCTCATCGGCGTCGACCCGGGGCCGCGCCGCCCGCCCTATCCCGTTCGTCTCGTCCTCCTCTTCGCGACGATGGCCTTCCACGCCTTCTTCGGTGTCGCCCTCGCTCAGTCGACGGCGCTGCTGGCCGCCGACTGGTTCGGCGCCCTCGGCCTGCCCTGGGGAGTCGACGCCCTCGCCGACCAGCGCCAGGGTGCGAACCTCGCCTGGGCGATCGGCGAGCTGCCGACGCTCGCGCTCGCGATCGCCGTCGCCGTCCAGTGGGCCCGCGACGACGAGCGCACCGCACGCCGCCGCGACCGCGCCGCCGACCGCGACGGCGACGCCGAGCTCGTCGCC
The DNA here is from genome assembly GCA_039812565.1 of Beutenbergiaceae bacterium. GTDB lineage: Bacteria > Actinomycetota > Actinomycetes > Actinomycetales > JAHECE01 > JAHECE01. Next base: position 7,649 of record JBDIAU010000068.1, on the reverse strand, counting down.
TACAACGCCATGCTCGCCGCCCTGGCCGCGCGTGACTCCGGCGGAACCTCCGGCGTTCGCGAGGCCGCTTCGCTCACGCCCCACACCGGATCGGCAGACACCGGGTCGGCCGTCAGCAGCTCGGGCAAGCCCGGGTCGGACGTCGCCAGGTCCGAGGGCGCCAGGTCCGAGGACGCCAGGTCGGACGTCGCCAGGTCCGACGACGTCAGGTCCGACGACGTCAGGTCCGACGACGTGCCCGTGGGCGACTCCTCCGTCGAGCGCCCGTCCGAACGGACGCCCCTGCGAGACCCGTAGGGTCACGGGTCTTCCGGAACGGGTCGACGGGCCGGACGGCGCCGGCGCGGCTCAACGGCGTGCGGCAGCCGGAGGGTGACGACGCGCCCGACCTGGTCGCAGGCCACGACCTCAGCCGCCGGCTCGCGTGCCTGGTCGCGCCGTCGCCGCACGAGGCGTCTGGCTCCGCTGGTGCGGGTGGTCTCGCCGAGGACGTGGCCGTCGCGTCGGATGAACCGGACCCCGGTGTCGAGGGTCTGGAGGGTGGCGGTGCCGCGGTGGATCTGGTGGTGGTGGAACGAGCACAGCGTCAGCCCGTTCGCCAGGCTCGTCGGGCCGCCGTGGGAGTACCAGCGGATGTGGTGGACCTCGCACCAGGACGCGCGGGTGGTGCAGCCGGGCCACTGGCAGTGCCCGTCCCGGGCGAGGATCGCCCGGCGCAGCTCCTTGGTGTACGTCCGCTGGGTCTGCCCGACGTCCAAGGGGACGCCGTCGGCGTCCAGGACCAGGCGGGTGACCTCGCAGTCGCACATCAGCCGTTCGAGCTCGGAGGTGGGCACGACGGTGCCGTCGTCGAGCTCGGCCAGCACCACCGGCGCCGCCGACGCGGCCGCGCCGCTGGCCGACGCTCCGACGCCGTCCGCCGTGACCGGGCCATCGCCGCCGTCGCCCGTCCCGGCGCCGTCCCGGGCGACCCGGCGTTGCTGGATGCCGGTCCAGGCCTCGGCGGGGACCAGGAGGGTGAGGTGGGGTCGGATCTGGGCGCCGAGCCGGTCGTCCCCGATCTCCAGGACCCGCTCACCCAACCGGGCGAGGGCGTCGGCGCGGCGCTGGTCGGGGGTGCGCTCGTCCCCCGGGGACGGGGCCGGGCTCAACGCCTCCAACGCGGTGCGGAACGCGGCCCCGGCGATCGGGTCGAGGAACGCGTCCACCGCGCACCCCCCGTCCCGGTCCACCACCCTCGCGTAGCGGCGCTCCCGCACCGCCGCGAACGACCGCTCGACCGCGTCCGTGTCCACGCTCGCGGCCCAGGCCTGCGCCCGCTTCGAGAAGGTGGGGGCGTCCCAGCCGGCCGCGGCGGCGTCGGCGAGCAGCTGCGCCGCGCCGCCGTCCTCCAACGCCCGCTTCACGACCCCGCAGGCGCCGGCGCGCAGCCGGGTCAGGACCCGCACGTGCCCCAACGACGTCTGCCCGGTCTCGACGGCCGTCGCGGCGTCGGGCAGGGCGGTCAGCCCGTCCGCGAACTCCACCTCCGCCCGCGCCGAGCCCGCGCCCTGCTTGGTCGTCCGGCCCCGCCACGCCTCGAACGAGCGATCCCCCTGCCCCGCCCACCGACCCTCCGCCCGATGCGCCGCCAGCACCCGACCCCGATACACCCCCACCAGCTCGACCACCCGGTCCAGCTCGGCGATCACCACCACCCGCTCAGAGTCCTCCCAGCCCGCAGCGAGGGTGGCGTCCGCACCCGAGAACAACGCCTCCACGGCCACACGCACCGCCCGCGCCAGGACCGCGGGCGTCGCCACGGACGCGGCGCCGGCCGGTGCGGCACCCGCCTCGCCTCGCGTCGCACCGCTCTCACGCGGTCTGCTAGCCTCGAACACGTGTTCGACGCTACCAGCACCGACCGACACCGGCGCAACCCGGCGCGCTGTGGGCCAGAGTGTCCGACGAGCCGGTCGAGCTCCGCCCCACCTCGCCGGCGCGTGCCACCCACGACGACAAGGGCCGGGCCCGGTCGGAGTGATCCGACCGGGCCCGGCCCGGGGTGGTGATGGTCGTCGTCAGGCGGCGCCGGCGGTGCCGAGGATGCGCAGGACCTCGCGGGCGCGGGTGGCCGGTCCCCGGGAAGGGGCGTTGGCGCCGAGGATGATCCGCGCGATGCGCTGCTGGAGCACGGCGTCGTTCGTGTCGACGCGGGCGATGCCGGCCGCGGTGTCCGCGGTGTCGGCGGCGGCGAGGATGGCGAGCACGGCCTCCTCGGGGGTGGCGTCCTCCGGCAGGGCCGCGAGGGCGTCGAGGACCGCGAGGCGCCGGGGGTCCGCCGGAAGGTCGGCGAACGGTGACGGCGGTGCGGGTTCGGGGAGGGCATCGAGGACGGGCGCGACCTCGAGGTGCGACTCGTCGTCCCAGATGGGAAGAGCGTTCATGGCTGTCCTCCAAGCTGGCCGGGATGGCCGGTTGAGGGGATGGGACAGGAGATGGGCCTGAGAGCCGGTGCCGGAGCTGGTGGGTCGGGCTGCGCTCCGGAGATCTCGGCGGGGGTTGCCGCGGGTGCCGTGAGAGACGGCAGCCGGAACGGCTGAGGTGCGGTGGCCCTGTGTGGGGGGCGGGACCGGCGGCTCGATGGCCTGCTGCGCTGCGCTCGGGTGAGGGAGCGGCGTCTCGGTCAGGACCCAGTGTACCGGACCCGAGCCGTTCGGTCCTCGCTCGGTTGCCGGCGACGACGTCCTTCACGACGGGCGGACCACCGGCGTCGGCGCTCGTGCCGGCGACGATCGCCCTGGGACCACCGACGACGGTGCGCATGCTGTCGTCGATGGGGTGCGCTTCCCCGTGCCACGACGGCGCTGCGGCTCTGCCCACCGAGGTCCTGAACCGCGCCGCCGTCCGCGTGCCTGCCGGCCACGTGCGCGTGCCCGTCGGCATGGGCTGCTCGCCCGACGGCCCCGGGCAGTCGACCCCCTGTGCCTCCCGTGCCCGTGCGGCCGCTCGACGTGCCGGCACCGGCCGTCCACCTCGCGCCACCGGCCGTCCACCTCGCGCCACCGGCCGTCCACCTCGCGCCACCGAAGAACCGTCCGGCGCTCGGCGCACCCTCCGCGCGGGCGGGGCCGTGGTCGCGGCCCCGCCCGGACGCCGGGAGTGAGTGAGCGGGTGGCTCGTCAGCTGCGGCCGTCCGCCAGGACCCGGACGAGGTCGCGGGCGAGTGGTGCCGTGAGCACGTCCTCGACCGGTCGCGGTAGAGCGATCCGCCAGTTCGGGTACGTGTCGACGGTGCCGGGCATGTTGGGACGCTCGGCGACCCCGGCGGCGTCGTCGAGGGTGGCGACGACCACCCGCGACGGAGCGGAGGCGACCTGCCGGTACTGGGCGAGCACCCCGGTGCGGATCTCCTCGGCACCGACGGGGGCCTCCGGGTCGAGGTGGGCGAGCTCGGCGAGCGCGCGGCGGGTCCGGGCGATGTGCCCGAAGTCCGCGGCCTTGCCGATGCGCCGCATCTCCTCGGCGTCGTAGCCGGTGAGCAGACCGGCCACGGTCACCTGGTCGTGCGTGCCCGACGTGCCCATGGAGCACTCGGGGAACTCGTGCGGGCTCGTCCGGACGGCGGAGCGGTTGCCCAGCATCCCGATCGCGGCCATGGTGTCGCGGACGCCGTCGGCGACGGTGCCCATGTCCTCGCCGACCACCCACGCGCCCGCGCGGTCGGCCTCGATGCGGAGGATCGCGAGGAGCGCGTCGACGGGGTAGTGCACGTAGACGCCGTCGTGCGCGGAGCCGGACACCGGCACCCAGAAGAGGCGCCAGAGCTGCATGACGTGGTCGATCCGGAGGGCGCCCGCGTGCCGCAGCGCGGCCCGGACCATGGAGACGAACGGTGCGAAGTCGGCCTGGACGAGCGCGTGCGGGTTGAACGGCGGCAGGCCCCAGCACTGGCCCTCGGGGTTGTGGATGTCGGGCGGGCAGCCGACGGCGAAGTCGAAGGTCACCTCGGGCTGGAACGCCCACGCGTCGGCCGACGTCGAGTCGAACCCGACGGCCAGGTCGGCGACGACGTCCACCCCCGAGCGGCACGCGACGCCGTACTGGTGGTCGGCCACCCACTGGGCCCACGCGTAGAACAGGACGCGGTCCCCGTGGGCGGCGGCGAACGCCTCGACCACCGGGGACTCCGGGTCGCGCAGCTCCTCCGGCCAGGTCCGCCAGTCGCTCGAGGGCTGGGCCTCGGCGATGGCGCACCAGGTCGCGAAGCGCTCGAGCTCGGCCCCGTGCTGCCTGGCGAACCGGGTGAACTCCAGGGGCAGGTCGCGCCGGACCGCGTCGAACACCCGCTGCAGCGCCTCCCGCTTGAGCGCCCAGACCTTGGGGCGTTGGATGCGCCGGTCGCGGTTGAGCGCCCGGCCCGCCTCGGCGAGGTCGGAGAGGTCGACGCGCTCGGCGCCCGGCGCCGCGCCTGGCGCGACGTGGAGGAGGTTGAGCCACTGCCGGGAGGCGGGGGAGTACGGGGACGGCTGGGGGTCGTCGTCGGGGGCGCCGGCGTGAACCGGGGAGACGAGGAGGGTGCCGGCGCTCTGCTCGGCCGCGATCCGGGCGATCAGCGCGAGGTCGCGGAAGTCGCCGATGCCCCAGGACTCGCGGCTGCGGGCGGCGTACAGCTGGACGGCCCAGCCCCACGTCCGGCGGGGCTGCGGGAGGGTCTCGGGGGCGGCGAGGACGAGGCGGCGCTCGCCGTCGTCGGTGTAGAGGATGTGGTAGCCGACGGCGTCGACGACGCCTTCGACGCGGATGGTGTCCCCGCCGTCGACGGCGAGCCAGCCGACGAGCTCGGGGTGGTGGCGGCCGGGGGTGCACACGAGCGGTGCTCCCGTCCCGGCGTCCTCGATCGTGAAGGACGATCGGATGGACCGGAGCGTCGACTCGGGCGCCACCTTGAGATCGCCGTGCGCGTCCACGAAGGTCGTGGCCACGCCGAGCGGCTCCAGGGAGCGCCGGAGGTCGTCGTAGAGGTCGACGGACATGGTTCGGAGGGTATCTGACGCCTGTGTCGTGAACTCGCGTCGGCCCCTTCGGGGGGTGGAGAGGATCGTCACACGCGGGAACGCTCGTATTTGACGCGAGGGCGTCGCGGGGGCAGCGTGGTGGGGCCGCCCCGCCGTCGTTGGAGGATGCATGACCGCCGCCGCTCCCGCCTCGCCCACGCTCACGATGGCGGACGGCCGCCCGATCCCTCAGCTCGGCCTGGGCGTCTGGCAGGTCCCCGACGACGACGCCGAGGCCGCCGTCCGGACCGCCCTCGCCGCCGGCTACCGGCTCGTGGACACGGCCCGCGCCTATGACAACGAGGTGGGTGTGGGCCGCGGTCTGCGGGGCTCGGGGCTGCCGCGCGAGGAGCTGTTCGTCACGACGAAGGTCTGGAACTCCGACCACGGCGCCGAGCGGACCGTCGCCGCCTGCCGCGCCTCGCTCGACCGGCTCGGCCTCGACCACCTCGACCTGTACCTCATCCACTGGCCGTCGCCGAAGAAGGACAGGTACGTCGACACGTGGCGAGCGCTCGTGAGCCTGCAGGAGGAGGGGCTCGTCCGCTCGATCGGGGTCTCGAACTTCACGCAGGCGCACATCGAGCGGATCGTCGCCGAGACCGGCGTCGCGCCGGTCGTCAACCAGGTGGAGCTCCACCCGCGCTTCCCGCAGGCGGGCCTGCGTGCCTTCCACGCGGAGCACGGCATCCTCACCCAGGCGTGGAGCCCGCTCGCGCAGGGCGAGCTGCTGGCGGACCCGACGGTCGTCGGCCTCGCCGAGAAGCACGGCGTGAGCCCCGCGCAGGTGGTGCTGCGGTGGCACGTCCAGCTCGGCAACCTCGTCATCCCGAAGTCCGTGACGCCGTCGCGGATCGTCGCGAACATCGACGTGTTCGGGTTCGCGCTGGACGAGGCCGACCTGGCCGCGATCGCGACGCTCGAGACGGGCGAGCGCCTGGGCCCGGACCCGGACTCCTTCTGAGCTCCCGACGGCGCCCGGTCACCACGGCCTGGTGCCGTCGCCCGGGCCCGGGGTCGCCCGGGCCCGCGGTCCCGGGCTCACGCGTCAGCCGGAGACGATCGGCAGGCCGGTGGAGTTCGACGCCGCCTGAAGGCCGCCGGCGTCGGTGACGTCCGTGAACCCGGAGTCCACCATCTGCTGCATCGCGGCCGCGGACCGGTCGCCGGAGCGGCAGTAGACGACGTACGGCTGGTCCTTCGGGAGCGAGATCAGCGCGGCGGCGAAGTCGACCTGGTTCTCGACGTCGATGTTCACCGCGCCCTCGAGGTGACCCTCGGCGAACTCGGCCGGCGTGCGGACGTCGACGACGACGGCGCCCGTCGTGTCGATCGTCTCCGCGGGCGTCGAGCTGCAGGCGCTCACGCCGAGGAGGGCGAGGAGGGTGGCGACGAGGGCGAAGACGAGGCGGCGCATGCCAGGAGTCTACCCCTGAATACCCCTGGGGGTATCGAGGGGGATGGGTCGGGTCGGTGCGAACGGCACCTCAGGGCCCGTCCGGCCACTCGCCGATCGGCCCGAGGTCACCCGCCGCTCGCCACGCCGCGCCGGATCGCTGGTCGTTGAGCACGACGGCGTCGCCGGCGAAGCGGAACCGAAGCTCGGCGTCGTCGCCGGCGTCGACACGGCCGACCAGGTCGTCCTCCGTGCCTGGGCAGTCGCGGACGACGGCGCCCGTCCCGTGCCACGCGGCGTAGCCGCACCCGTCCACGAACACCGGCGCGGGAGGGGTCTGGCCGCCGGCGGCCACGACGCCCGCCGGTCCGCCGTCGAGCGGGTGCGAGACCAGGGCCGACGACGTCGCGAGCAGGACCGCGTCGGCCGTCGGCCCGGGGCGCTGCAGCCGCGCGTCCCGCGACGCGTGGACGTCGACGACAGACCCTGGGAGGTAGAGCCTGCCGTTGGTCCGGTCGAGCACCACCGGCGCATCGCCCACCGCCGTGACGAGGAGGTCGTCGCCGTCCGAGACCCGCTGCAGCGGGACGCCGTCCGCGTCGGCGAGCTCACCCTCCTGGTCCACGGTGAAGAGGGCAGCCCGCCCAGGGTCGACGACGTACGTCACCCCGTCGAGCCCGACGGCGACCCGCGAGCCGCTGGACAGCCCGTCGAGAGCGGGTGCGTCGCTCGTGACGTCCAGCTCTCCGAGGCCCGCCACCGAGGTGACCCACAGCTCGCCGCCGGCGGTGTCGAGGACCGCGGCCACCCCGCCGCCCGCCTCGACGCGGGAGCCGACCGGGACGCGGACCGGCGCGTCGGTGATCTCCTGCTCCGACGGGTCGACCACGAGGACCCGGGATGCGTCGGTGTCGTAGACGACGACGGCCTCGTCGTCCTGCGACACCACCTCGACGCTCGACGACCCGACGTCGACGGTCCCGCTGATGCGGCCCCCTTCGATGTCCACCCGGCCGACGAGCGCCTCGTCGGCCGAGGCGATCCAGAGGGTCGTCTCCCGCGCTCCCAGCAGCACGACGACCGCGCCGAGCCCGAGCGCGACGGCCAGACCGGCGACGACGATCCCGACGACCACCAGCCAGCGCCGGCGGGCAGGGCGGGCGGCCCGGCGACCGGACGGCGAGCGAGGCGTCGTGGCCGCTGCGGGCGGCGTCGGG
>JBDIAU010000067.1:0-8193 GCA_039812565.1 Beutenbergiaceae bacterium | reverse complement strand
GCTCACGCGGTCCACTCCGCCCCCGCCGCCTCCGCCGGCTGCGCCGCTGCTCCCTCCGCACGCGCCCTGCCGGCCGCGGCCCGCTCGGCGCGGGCCGTCGAGCCGACGAGGGCCGCGCCGATCGCCGTCGTGATGGGGATGGCGAGGACCAGGCCGACGGACGAGACGAGCGTGCGGACGACCTCCTCCGCGATCTCGCCCGCCGTGAGGGTCTCGACGAGCGCGCGGTCGTACAGCGCGACGAGCAGGAGGGTCGGCAGGGCGGCGCCGACGTAGGCGAAGGCGAGCGTGTAGACGGTCGAGGCGATGTGGTCGCGCCCGATCCGCATCGCGCGGCGGAACACCGCCCGGGGACCCGCCGTCGGGTCCGTGGCGTGCAGCTCCCAGACGGCGGACGCCTGGGTGATCGTCACGTCGTTGAGCGCTCCGAGCCCGGCGATCACCATGCCGCACAGCAGGAGCGCCCGCAGGCTCAGACCCGGCACGAGCGTGGTCAGCTCCCACGCCCCGTCCGTCGTCGTGCCGTTCAGGTGGGCGGCGTCCGTGCCCCAGGCCGCCAGCAGCGTCGTGACGACCAGGCCCGCGATCGTGCCGACGAGCGCCGTCGTCGTGCGGATCGACACCCCGTGCGCGAGGTACACCGCCGCGAACATCATCGCCGAGGAGCCGACCAGGGCCACGAGCAGCGGCGGGGCGCCGTCGAGGATCGCCGGCAGCACGAAGACCGCGACGAGCCCGAGGGAGGCGGTCAGCCCGAGGATCGCCGCGAGGCCGCGCCACCTCGCGACGAGGACGACGACGAGCGCGTAGAGCGCCGCGAGGATCAGCACCGGGACGTCGCGGACGTAGTCCACGTAGACGTACGGGCTGCCCGCCCCCATCGCCTCGGGGATGAACAGGACCCGCATCCGGGCGCCCGGCTCCACGCCGCCGGCGAGCACCTCGGGCGGCACCTGCACCGGCACCACCGTCGACTCGCCGTCGAGCCGCAGCCGCACCTCCTCGCCGACGTCGCCCGTGACCTCGACGACGGTCCCCGTCACGTAGCTCACGCCGGCCTCGGTCACGGGCAGCGAGCCGAGCGCCGTGTCGCCGCTCGGCCAGAGCCGCACCAGGCCCCAGAGCGTGAGCACGACCACCGGCAGCACGATGGCCGCGAGGAGGAGCCGTGCCCGGCGCGAGCCCGCCGGGGTCAGCTCGACCCGGTGACCGTGGCCGTGGTGCCCCGACATGGGCTCAGCAGCCCAGGAGCCGCTGCGCCAGGTAGGCCGTCACCTGCCCGAGCGCCACGCGCTCCTGCGTCATGGAGTCCCGGTGCCGGACCGTGACCGCCTGGTCCGACGGGGTGTCGAAGTCGACGGTCAGGCAGAACGGGGTGCCGATCTCGTCCTGGCGCCGGTAGCGGCGTCCGATGGCGCCCGCGTCGTCGAACTCGACGTTCCAGCTCGCGCGCAGCTCGGCGGCGAGGTCCCGCGCGATCGGCGAGAGCGCCTCGTTGCGGGACAGGGGCAGGACGGCAGCCTTGACGGGGGCGAGGCGCGGGTCGAGGCGCAGCACGGTCCGCGTGTCGACGCCGCCCTTGGTGTTCGGCGCCTGGTCCTCGGCGTACGCCTCGATGAGGAACGCCATGAGCGAGCGGGTCAGCCCCGCCGCGGGCTCGATGACGTACGGCACCCAGCGCTCGCCCTTGGTCTGGTCGAAGTACGAGAGGTCCTGGCCCGAGTGCGACGTGTGGGTGGACAGGTCGAAGTCTGTCCGGTTCGCGATCCCCTCGAGCTCGCCCCACTCCGAGCCGACGAACCCGAAGCGGTACTCGATGTCGACCGTCCGCTTGGAGTAGTGCGAGAGCTTCTCCTTCGGGTGCTCGTACAGGCGCAGGTTCTCGCGGTCGATGCCCAGGTCGACGTACCAGTCGGTCCGGGTGTCGATCCAGTACTGGTGCCACTCCTCGTCCGTGCCCGGCTCGACGAAGTACTCCATCTCCATCTGCTCGAACTCGCGGGTGCGGAAGATGAAGTTGCCCGGGGTGATCTCGTTCCGGAACGACTTGCCGATCTGCCCGATGCCGAAGGGCGGCTTCTTGCGCGCCGCGGAGAGCACGTTGGCGAAGTTCACGAAGATGCCCTGCGCCGTCTCCGGGCGCAGGTAGTGCAGCCCGGACTCGTCCTCCACCGGGCCGAGGTAGGTCTTGAGCATCATGTTGAAGTCGCGCGGCTCGGTCCACGCGCCGCGCGTCCCGCACGAGGGGCAGGCGACGTCGGCCAGGCCGTGCTCGGCGGGCCTGCCCTTGCGCTCCTCGTGCTCCTCGAGCAGCTGGTCCGCGCGGTAGCGCTTGTGGCAGCTCGTGCACTCCGTCAGCGGGTCGTTGAAGACACCGACGTGCCCGGACGCGACCCAGACCATCCGCGGCAGGATCACCGAGGAGTCGAGCCCGACGACGTCCTCGCGGCGGGTGACGACGGCGCGCCACCACTGGCGCTTGATGTTCTCCTTCAGCTCGACGCCGAGGGGCCCGTAGTCCCACGCCGACCGCGTGCCGCCGTAGATCTCCCCCGAGGGGAAGACGAAGCCGCGCCGCTTGGCGAGGCTGATGACGTTGTCGAGGCGTGAGGCCACGGAGAACGCTCCTGGTGACGCTGCCGCACGTGGCTCGCGCGGACGGGAGCCCCAAATCTACCGGCGCCCGTGCGGGACGCCGGACGCCCCGGGCACGGCGCGGCGCGGCCGCACCGGACCGCCCCACGGCGACCCCGGCCCGGGCGGTGGTTACCCTGGTGCCCAGCGCGCTGCCCGCCGGATCCGACGGTCCGTCCCGTCCGGAGCACGCCGACGAGGTCGAGCTCGAGGAGGTTCCGTGATCCAGCGCATGACCCGGCAGCGCAGCGCCGTCGTCGACCTGCTCGAGGGGGTCGACGACTTCCGGTCCGCCCAGCAGATCCACGAGATGCTGCGCGCCCGCGGCGACGCCGTCGGCCTGGCCACCGTGTACCGGACCCTCCAGGCCTTCGCGGAGACCGGGGACCTCGACGTCCTGCGCACCGCGGACGGTGAGTCGCTGTACCGCCGCTGCAAGGTCCGCGCCCACCACCACCACCTCGTCTGCCGGTCGTGCGGGGCCACCGTGGAGATCAGCGACGACCTCGTGGAGCGCTGGGCGAACGCCGTCGGCGCGGAGCACGGCTTCGTCGACGTCGCGCACACCGCCGAGCTGATCGGCACCTGCGCCCGGTGCGCCGCGGCCGCGGCCGTCGCCGCCGCCGAGGGCACGAGGGACTCCGAGGACGGCTGACGTGCTCGTGCTCACCCGTGCGCCGTTCGACCAGGCCGGCGACGTCGCCGCCGCCTACGGCCTCGACGGGTTCCCGTTCGCGGGCGTCGTCGTCGCCCTGTTCTTCATCGTCGTCGCCCGCGCCCAGGGGACGTACTGGCTCGGGCGAGGACTCGCCGCCGGCACGCTGCGCACCTCCTTCGCCCGCCGGGCCGGCGAGCACCTCTCCGGGCCGGGGATGTCCCGGGCGCTGCGGCTCCTCCACCGCTGGGGCGCGATCGCCGTGACGCTGTCGTTCCTCACGGTCGGCGTCCAGACGATGGTCAACGGCGGCGCCGGCCTCACCCGGATGCCGTACGCCCGGTACACGATCGCGATGATCCCCGGCGCCGTCGCCTGGGCCTTCATCTACGCCACCGTCGGGCTCACGGCCTTCTACGCGGCCGTGCAGGCCGCGGCCGGCACCCCCTGGGCGGTGGCGCTCGCCGTCGTCGGGCTCGCCGCGGGCGTCATCGCGGTCGTGCGGTGGCGCCGGCGGCGCTACGCCTCGGCCGTGGGTTCGTCCGCGGCCGAGGGCGAGCCCGTGCCCGCGGTGGCCGGGGCGACCGCATCGACGGCGGACCCGAACCGGCGGTCCCGTCGGGCGTAGGTCTCGACGGCGCGCCACAGGTGGCGTCGGTCGACGTCGGGCCAGGGCTCGTCGAGGAAGACGAGCTCCGCGTAGGCGGACTGCCACAGCAGGAAGTTCGAGGTCCGCTGCTCTCCGGACGTCCGCAGGAAGAGGTCGACGTCGGGCATGTCGGGCTCGTCGAGGAACCGCGCGATCGTCCGCTCGTCCACGCGCCTCGGGTCGAGACGGCCGGCGGCGGCCTCGACGGCGATGGCCCGGGCGGCGTCGGCGATCTCCGCGCGGCCGCCGTAGTTCACGCACATCGTCAGCGTGCACACGGTGTTGTGCGCGGTGCGCCGCTCCGCCTCCTCGAGCTCGGCGATCACGGACCGCCACAGCCGGGGCCGCCGGCCGGCCCAGCGGATCCGCACGCCCCAGGCGTTCATCTGGTCGCGCCGGCGCCGCAGGACCTCCTTGTTGAAGCCCATGAGGAAGCGGACCTCGTCCGGGCTGCGCTTCCAGTTCTCGGTGGAGAACGCGTACGCGCTCACGTGGGAGATGCCCATCTCCACGGCCCCGGCGACCACGTCGATGAGCGCCAGCTCGCCGGCCCGGTGGCCCTCGATCCGGGGCAGCCCCCGGGCGTTCGCCCATCGGCCGTTGCCGTCCATGACGATGGCGACGTGCCGCGGCACGAGGCGTGGGTCGATCGACGGCGGGCGCGCGCCGGTGGGGTGCGGCGGCGGCGCCTCGGGCGCCCGCCGCGGCGGCGCGGCGCTCATGCCCGCTCCACGAGGCGCATCGTGCGCAGGGCGCGCTCGAGGTGCCACTGCGTGTACACGGCGACGAGCCCGCTCGCCTCGCGACGGGTGCGGGGCTCGCTCGCGTCGGCGACGGTCCAGTCGCCCGCCAGGAGCGCGCCGAGGAGGACGAAGGTCTCCGGCGCCGGCGCCGCCGAGCCCGGCGGTCGGCACGCCCCGCAGACGGCCCCGCCGAGCGGCGCGGCGAAGGCCCGGTGCGGGCCGGGCGCCGCGCACCGGGCGCAGTCCCCGAAGCTCGGCGCCCAGCCGGCGACGGCGAGCGCCCGCAGCAGGTAGGAGTCGAGGACGAGCGTCGTGGCGTGCGCGCCGTCGGCGAGGGCGCCCAGGGCGCCGGCCAGGAGGTGGAACTGCGGCGTCGCCGGCTCGCGCTCGACCTCCGTGAGCCGCTCGGCGGTCTCGACCACGGCCATGGCCGTGGTGTACCGCGCGTAGTCCGCGACGATCGACCGGCCGTGCGGGGCGAGGGTCTCGGCCTGCGTCACCACGTCGAGCGAGCGGCCGGTGTGGAGCTGGACGTCGACCACGCCGAACGGCTCGAGGCGGGCGCCGAACCGGCTCGACGTCCGGCGCACGCCCTTGGCGACGGCGCGGACCCGCCCGTGGGCCCGGGTCAGCAGGGTGACGATCCGGTCGGCCTCGCCCAGGTCCCGGGTGCGCAGCACGACGGCCTCGTCCCGGTAGAGCCTCACCCGACCATTCTGGCGCACTCCCCCGGCCCAGCCACGGCACCGGCGAGCCGCGTTCGTTCGGCGAGCCGTCGACGGCGTCGCCACCGCCCGCACGCCCGAGGACGCGCGGACGGTGGTCGCCTGCGGCGGGAGGGGTCAGCGCTGCGCGCGGTTGACGGCCGAGACGATCGCCTTGAGGGTCGCCGTCGTGATGCTCGGGTCGATGCCGACGCCCCACAGGACCTGGCCGTCGACGTCGCACTCGACGTACGCGGCGGCGCTCGCGTCACCGCCCTCGGAGAGGGCGTGCTCGGAGTAGTCCAGGACGCCGACCGCGACCCCGAGCTGGCCCAGCGCCGCCGTGAACGCGGCCACCGGCCCGTTGCCGCTGGAGGTCAGGACACGCTCGCGGTCGCCGTCGAGCAGCTCGACGGACAGCACGTCGGCGGTGCCGTCGCCGGCGGACGCCACGGCCGTGCCCCGCAGGGCGAACCGGCCCCACGGCTCGAGGCCGCTGCCCGCCGGGGCGGGCAGGTACTCGTCGGCGAAGATGCTCCACAGCTCGTCGGCGGTGACCTCGCGCCCGGTGGTGTCGGTGGCCCGCTGGACGATCTGGCTGAACTCGATCTGGAGGCGCCGCGGCAGGTCGAGCGCGCGCTCCGTCTTGAGCAGGTACGAGACGCCGCCCTTCCCGGACTGCGAGTTCACCCGGATGATCGCCTCGTAGCTGCGGCCGACGTCGCGCGGGTCGATCGGCAGGTACGGCACCGCCCACACCAGCTCGTCCACGGAGACCCCCTCGGCGGTCGCCCGTGCCGACATCGCGTCCAGGCCCTTCTTGATCGCGTCCTGGTGGGAGCCCGAGAACGCGGTGAACACGAGGTCCCCGCCGTACGGGTGCCGCTCGTGGACCGGGAGCTGGTTGCAGCGCTCGACCGTCGCGCGGATCCGCTGGATGTCGGAGAAGTCGAGCTGCGGGTCGATGCCCTGGCTGTACAGGTTCATCCCGAGGGTCACGAGGCAGACGTTGCCGGTTCGCTCGCCGTTGCCGAACAGGCAGCCCTCGATCCGGTCCGCCCCGGCCAGGTAGCCCAGCTCAGCGGCGGCGACGGCCGTGCCCCGGTCGTTGTGCGGGTGCAGGGAGAGCACGACGTTCTCGCGGTAGCGCAGGTTGCGGGACATCCACTCGATGGAGTCCGCGTAGACGTTGGGCGTGGCCATCTCCACCGTGGCCGGCAGGTTGATGATCGCCTTGCGCTCCGGCGTCGGCTCGAGCACGTCGAGGACCTCGTTGCACACGCGCAGCGCGAACTCCAGCTCGGTGCCGGTGTAGGACTCCGGGGAGTACTCGTAGAAGACGTCGGTGTCCGGGATCCACTCCTCGTACTTGCGGCACAGCCGGGCGCCCGTCGTCGCGATGTCCGCGATGCCGTTCTGGTCGAGGCGGAAGACGACGTCGCGCTGCAGGATCGACGTCGAGTTGTAGAAGTGCACGATCGCCTGCTTGGCGCCGGCGACCGCCTCGTACGTCCGCTCGATGAGGTGCTCACGCGCCTGCGTGAGGACCTGGATGACCACGTCGTCCGGGATGCGCTGCTCCTCGATGAGGACGCGGACGAAGTCGAAGTCCGTCTGGGAGGCCGAGGGGAAGCCGACCTCGATCTCCTTGAAGCCCATCGAGACGAGCAGGTCGAACATCGCGAGCTTGCGCTCGACGTTCATCGGCTCGATGAGCGCCTGGTTCCCGTCGCGCAGGTCCACGGCGCACCAGCGGGGCGCCTGGGTGATGCGTCGGTCGGGCCACGTGCGGTCCGGCAGGTCGACGCGGATCTGCTCGTGGAACGGTCGGTACTTGCGGATCGGCATCCCGGACGGGCGCTGCGGGAAGCGCTCGGACGTCCGGATGTCAGGGGTGATGGTCATGGTCGCTTTCCTCGCACGGGGCGCTGCTGGGGAGGGGCCAGGGGACGGCGAGCCACCGCGGCGAGGATCCGGCCGGATCAGGCCTCGCCGCGGCAACCAAGGAGCAGCGCGTGCTGCGCAGCAGTGCGCACGGGGGCAGAGTACCCCTCCGCCCGGACGGGCGCGGACCCGGCTCGCGGCCCCGCGCCCGTCCGGTCGGCGTCGGTCAGCGGTCGCAGATGGTCCCGCCGTCGGTCCGGTTGCCGCACGTGTCGCCGAAGTCCTCGTACTGAGAGCCCGACGGCGCCTGGAAGTACAGGTCGTCGCACGCCCCCATGTCCCCGCCCGCGCACGCGTTCCACAGGGCGTCCAGCTCCGGGTCGTCGCCGGGAGCGGTGAGGGCGTCGTCGGAGCCCTCCTCGCCCGCGGTGGGCGCGTCCGTCGCGATGTCCTCGTCGACGCAGTAGCGGCCGCCGTCGGTGCGGTTGCCGCACGTGTTGCCGAAGTCCTCGTACTCGGAGCCGAGCGGCGACTCACGGAACAGGTTGTCGCACGCCTCCATGTCCCCGCCCTCGCAGGCGTCCCACAGCCCGTCGAGCGTCGCGTCGTCCCCGTAGGTGTAGGCGTCGGAGTTCAAGGTCGGCAGCACGTCGTCGAGCTCGTTCGCGACGGTGCGGAAGAACATCACCGCGGCGATGATGCCGCCGACGATCAGGAGGCCGAGGACGCCGAGCAGGATCCAGAGCCAGGCGAGGCTCTTCTTCTTCGGCGGCGCGCCGTACGGTCCGCCCGGGCCGCCGTAGGGCGCTCCCTCGGGCGGTGCGCCGTAGGCCCCCGGGGCGCCGTAGGGCCCCGCGGCACCGCCGGCCGGCGGGTAGCCGGGTGCGGCGTACCCGGGCGCGGCGTACGGCTCGGCGGCGGCCG
>JBDIAU010000066.1:0-8210 GCA_039812565.1 Beutenbergiaceae bacterium | reverse complement strand
GCGAGACCGGGCTGTCGACGTCGAGGAGCGTGTACGCGACGTCGCGGCGGGCCTTGTTCGTCATCGTCGCGATGTTGAGGCCGGCCTCCGCCATCGTCGTGGAGATCTGGCCGACCATGTTCGGCACGTTCGCGTTGGCGATGGCGATCCGGAAGTCGGACTCGCGCGGCAGCACGACGTCCGGGAAGTTCACCGAGTTCCGGATCTGGCCGTCGAGGAGGTAGTCGCGCACCTGGTCCGCCACCATGACGGCGCAGTTCTCCTCGGCCTCGCGGGTCGAGGCGCCGAGGTGCGGCAGCGCGATGGTGCGCGGGTGCCGGTTGAGGTGCGGGGCCGGGAAGTCGCACACGTACGACGAGAGGCGGCCCTCGTCGAGCGCCGCGACGACGGCGTGCTCGTCCACCACCGCGCCGCGGGAGAAGTTCACGATCACGGAGCCGCGCTTCATCTGCGCGATCGCCCCGCCGTCGATCATCCCGCGGGTCGCGTCGACCAGAGGCACGTGGAGCGTGACGACGTTCGCGTGC
The DNA here is from genome assembly GCA_039812565.1 of Beutenbergiaceae bacterium. Classification (GTDB taxonomy): domain Bacteria; phylum Actinomycetota; class Actinomycetes; order Actinomycetales; family JAHECE01; genus JAHECE01. The sequence goes on along the minus strand of JBDIAU010000066.1, from coordinate 7,683 downwards.
TTGAGCACGTCGGCGAGGCTGTTGGCCTTGCGGACGGTGGACGGCAGGCTCCAGGCGGACTCGACGGTGATCTCGGGGTCGTACCCGATGACGTGCATGCCGAGCTTGAGCGCGGCGTCGGCGACGAGGTTGCCGATCTTGCCGAGGCCGACGATGCCGAGGGTGCGCCCGGCGAGCTCGTAGCCCGCGAAGCTCTTCTTGCCGGCCTCGACCTTCTTCTCCATCTCCGGGTCGTCGAGGTCCAGCGAGGCGACGAACCGCAGCGCCGGGTAGAGGTTGCGGGCGGACATCAGCATGCCCGCGAGCACGAGCTCCTTGACGGCGTTCGCGTTCGCGCCGGGGGAGTTGAAGACCGGCACGCCGCGCTGGGTCATCGCCGCGACGGGGATGTTGTTGGTGCCCGAGCCGGCGCGCCCGATCGCGAGCACCGACTCCGGGATCTCCATCGCGTGCATGTTCGCCGAGCGCAGCAGGACCGCGTGCGGCTCGGCGGCGTCGGCGGAGACCGCGAACCGCTCCCAGGGCAGGCGCTTGAGGCCGTTCGCCGAGACGTTGTTGAGGACGAGGACGCTGTACTTGTCGGTCACCGGCTCAGCCCTTCGTCGCCTCGAACTCGGCCATGTACTCGACGAGGGCGCGGACGCCCTCCTCCGGCATCGCGTTGTAGATCGAGGCGCGCATGCCGCCGACCGAGCGGTGGCCCTTGAGCTGGACCATGCCGCGCGCCTGCGCGCCGGCGAGGAACTCGCCGTCGAGCGTCGGGTCGGCCAGCGTGAACGGGACGTTCATCCGCGACCGGTCGGAGAGGCGAACCGGGTTGTGGAAGAAGTCCGTGGAGTCGAGGTAGTCGTACAGCAGCGCCGCCTTCTTGATGTTCCGCTCCTCGGCGGCGGCAAGGCCGCCGCGCGCCTTCAGGTGCTGGAAGACCAGGCCGGCGATGTAGATCGCGTACGTCGGGGGCGTGTTGTACATCGAGCCCGCCTTGACGTGGGTGGCGTAGTCGAGCATCGGCGACGGCGCCGGCTCGCCCCGGCCGACGAGGTCCTCCCGGACGACGACGATCGTCAGGCCCGCGGGGCCGATGTTCTTCTGGGCGCCGGCGTAGATCAGCCCGTAGCGGGCGACGTCGACCGGCCGGGACAAGATGTTCGACGACATGTCGCTGACCAGCGGCGCGTCCGTCTGCGGCACCCAGCCGAACTCGACGCCGCCGATCGTCTCGTTCGACGTGTAGTGGACGTACGCGGCGCCCGGGGTGAGCGACCACTCGGCCTGCGCCGGCGCGTACGTGAACGACGCGTCCTCGGCGCTCGCGGCGACGTTGACCTGCCCGAAGCGCGACGCGGCCTTGATCGCCTTCTTCGCCCACTCGCCGGTGTTGACGTAGTCCGCCACCCGGGAGGTGCCGAAGAGGTTCATCGGGATCATCTCGAACTGCAGCGACGCCCCGCCCTGGAGGAAGAGCACGTGGTACCCGTCCGGGATCGCGAGGAGCTCGCGCAGGTCCGCCTCGGCCTGGGCCGCGATGGACATGAAGTCCTTGCCGCGGTGGCTCATCTCCATGACCGACTGCCCGGAGCCGTGCCAGTCGAGCATCTCGGCGGCGGCCTGCGCCAGGACCTCCTCGGGCAGCGCGGCGGGCCCGGCGCTGAAGTTGAACACGCGTCCCATGGGTTCTGCAGTCCCCTTCGTCGGTGCGAGCAGGCCCGGTGCCGTGCGGGCGGGTGCGTGGCCGGCACGGCTCGGCAAACAGCGTGGAGACTACTGCGTCCACACGCGCCGTCGGGACGACGAACGGCCCCCGGCGACGTCGGCGCCCCCAGATGTCGCCAACCTCACGCGGATCGCCACACCTCGCGGATCGCCACACCTCGCCGATCGCGAACATCGGGGCGGATCGCGAACTCCCGATGTTCGCGATCCGCCCCGATGTTCGCGATCCGCGAAGAGGGTGGGCGGGGTCAGGTCAGGGGAGCAGGGCCGCGGCGCCGGTGAGCAGGTCGTCGCAGACGAGCGTCGCGCCGTCGGGCCCGGTGACCTCGACCCGCGCGGCCGACGTCGCCAGGTCCGCCTCGAGCCGCGCCCGGTGCTGGCCGGCGGTCCGGGTCAGGACCAGCCGCGAGCCCTCGCCCTCGACCGTGAGGTCCCCGCGGAACGCCGGGTGGGCGTTGCGGAGCCGGATGAGGTCGATCAGGGCGCGCACCACGGGCCGGTGGAGCCGGTCCTCGATCTCCTGCCGTGTGTAGTGGTGCCGGTTGATGTCGCGGCCGACGCCGGAGCGCGCGAGGAGCTCCATGTCGTCCTCGCCGGCGAGCAGTCCCACGTAGTAGATCTGCGGGATGCCCGGCGTGAAGAGCTGGACGGCCCGGGCGAGCAGGTAGGCGTGGTCGTCCTCGCCGAGCGCGTCGTAGTACGTGCAGTTCACCTGGTAGACGTCGACGTTCGACGCCGCCCACCCGCTCGCCCGCCGCGACTCGCCGTGCGAGCGCTCGTGGATGCCCTCGACGAGCGCGTCCACCTGGTCGGGCCGCAGCAGGCCCGGCTTGTGCTCGCCCATCTGGTCCGCGCCGACGTCGATGACGCCGATGCCGTCGTGCGTGTCCAGGACGGTGATCGCGTTGCGGGGCCGGACGTCGAGCCAGTGCCGCAGCGCGTCGCCGTCGCCGGAGTAGAGGGCGTGCAGGAGCAGGGGCGGCAGTGCGAAGTCGTAGACGAGGTCCACCTTGGCGGCGATGGCGATCTGCCGCTCGTAGTGCGCGTGGATCTCCACGAGCACGTTCACCCCGAGCGCCCGCGCCCGGGCGGTGAGGGTGTCGATGAACTCGAAGGTGTACGGCGTCATGAACGAGGACGTCCCGGCCCGCTTGACGGCGTACCCGGCGGCGTCCAGGCGGATCATCGTGACGCCCCCGGCGGCGAGCGTGCGCAGCACGCGGTCGAGGTACGCCCGGCCGGCCGCGGAGTCGACGTTGATGTCGATCTGCTGGGGGGTGAACGTCGTCCACACGAGCCGCTTGCTGCCGCCGAGGGTCATCGGCGTGAACGGCAGGCCCGGGCGCGGCCGGTAGATGCCGAGCAGCTCGGCCTCGTCCGCGCCGTCGGGGTACACGTCCGACATCGTCAGGAAGAGGTCCGCGCTCGGGGACTCGGCGCCGCGCTCGACGACGTCGCGGAACTCGGGGGAGTCGGCGGAGACGTGGTTGACGATCATGTCGACCATCAGGGTGTAGGACTCGCCGATCGCCCGGACGTCGTCCCACGTGCCGAGGCGGGGGTCGACCTGGGTGTGGTCGACGGGGTCGAACCCGGCGTCCGCGCCGTCGAACGGCGTGAAGAACGGCAGGATGTGCACGCCCTGGAAGACGCCGGCGAGCGGCCCGTCCAGGACCTCCTTGAGGCCCGCCATCGTCTGCCCGAGCCGGTCCGCGTAAGTGATCAGCTGGACCCCGTCCCGGCCTTCTGGAACGCCCATGAGCTCCCTCCCCGTCGTCGTCGACAGGGCCATGCTAGGAGCGCGGACGACGGCGCGTAAGCGCTTTCAGCCGAGAATCGGCACGCGCGTGTCCAGGTGGGGCGCGCGGGAGGGCGGTCAGGCGCGCACGGGGTCCGGTGCGGACGCGACCTCGGGCCCGGCGCCCGCGAGCCCCGCCGCGCCGTCGGGCGTCGCGAGCGCCGCCTCGGCCGCGGCGTGCTCCGGGCGGGCCGGCTGGAGCGTGAAGTAGAAGGTCGAGCCGACGCCCATCTCGCTGTGCACCCAGATCCGCCCGCCGTGGCGCCTCACGATGGTGCGGCTGATCGACAGCCCGAGCCCGGTCCCGCCCTTCTGGCGGGAGTCGGAGGAGTCGACCTGCTCGAAGCGCTCGAAGATCCGCTCGAGCTTGTCCTCGGGGATGCCGCGGCCCTGGTCCGTGACGGAGAACTGGACGACGTCGCCCTCCGGGTGCGCGGCGACGGTGATCGTGGTGTGCGGCGGGGAGAACTTGATCGCGTTGCCGATGAGGTTGGTGAGGGTCTGGACGATCCGGTCGCCGTCCGCGTGGACGAGGCCCGACGTCGGGCCGACCTCGAGGGCGACGCCGACCTCCGACGCCAGGCTGCGGACGCCGTCGACGGCGGTGCGCACGAGCTCGGCGGCGTCGCACTCCCCGAACGTCATCGTCGTGGTCCCCGACTCGATGCGCTCGATGTCGAGCATGTCGTTGATGAGCCGGGTGAGGCGCTCGGTGCTCTCCAGGGCGAGCCCCACGAGGCGGTGCGCCCGGTCCGGCAGCGCGCCGATGGCCCCGCCGGCCATGAGCCCGAGCGAGCCGCGGATCGCCGTCAGCGGGGTCCGGAGCTCGTGGCTGACCACGGAGATGAACTCGTCCTTCATCTTCTCGACCTGGCGCCGCTGGGTGATGTCCCGGAAGACGATGACGGCACCCTGGATGCTGCCGTTCTCGACGACGGGACCGACGGCGAGCTCGACGGGGAACCGCGTCCCGTCGCCGCGGACGAACGTCTCGTCGGCGCTCTGCGTCGGCTGCCCCGAGTGCAGGGCGCGTCGGATGAGGCAGTCGCCGGCCGGCAGGTCGGGCCGGGAGGCGTGGAACAGCTCGTGCTCGGCGCGCCCGACGAGGCCCGAGAGCTTGCGCCCCAGCATGAGCGCGGCCGGCGGGTTGGCGAACGTCACGACGCCCTTGGCGTCGACGCCGAAGATGCCCTCGGAGACGGACTGGACCGTGCGCTCGTTCTGCTGCGCCAGCCGGCGCAGCGCCGCCGACGTCGCCTGGAGCTCGTCCACCCGGGCCGCGAGCGTCGCGTTGAGGCTCATCGTGTCGCGCGCCGCGAGGTACTGCCGCAGGCCGAAGAGCGCGATGACGACGGCGCCCGAGCCGAGCAGGAGGCCGTCGTCGCGGGGCACGCCGTGCCACGACGCGACGACGACCGCCGCACCGACCGGCACGTAGACGATGACGGCCGAGAGCCCACCCGGGTGCTCGAGGGCGCGGTCGGCGCCGTCGGTGGGCTCCGCGGCCCGCGGCGCGAGGGCGGCGAGGGCGAAGAGCAGGTAGCCGGCCACCCATCCGATGTCCCCGAACGCGCCGGACTCGTAGGCGCCGGCGGCGTCGAGGACGGCGTACATCGTGTCGGAGGCGGCGTAGGTGAGGAAGCCGGCGGCGAGCAGGCCCACATGGAGGCGGGAGCCGGCCGCGACCCGGGCGAGCACGATGAGGGTGACGCTCGCCAGGACGACGTCGCTCACGGGGTAGGCGACGAGCACCGCCTGCTCCAGCGGCGAGCCGACCACCGAGGCGAGGACGTCCGGTAGGACGAGCAGCCGGAAGAGGAAGAGCATGGCGCCCGCGATGACGAGGGCGGCCACGACGTGGTGGAGCCGCTCCACCCGACCGGGTGTGCGCGGGTAGAACCCGCCCAGGGCGACGAGCGCGCACGCGGTCCCCGCGAGGTAGAACGCGTCGGACAGGGCGACGCCACCCGTCCCCCCGCCGGAGAGGACCTTCTCCACGAGGTACAGGGCCTCGGCGACCATCCAGGACGTCGCCGACGCGGTGAGCCACCACCACGCCATCGCCGTGCGCCCCTCGGCCCGGCGCGCCGTCGACGCGCTCGCGAGCGCCGCGGCTCCCGCCAGAGGGATGAGCATGACGTCGGAGAAGGCCTCCTTCATCCCGGTGGAGAGGGTCGGGCTCAGCGCGACGTAGGCGTAGACGAGGACGACGGCGACGGCGACGACGCTCGCCGTGGTGAAGCGTCGGTCGAGCTCCGGGCGGGACGGCCTCGGCACCGCGCGAGGCGACGACGGGGCTCGGCCGGCGACGGCGAGCCGCCCGTCTCGCGGGTCGTGGGGTTCGTCCATCCCGCCCATCCGTCCGACGTCAGTGGGTGCCCGGGCGCGTGGCGCGGACTCTCATCACTTCGGAGTCGGACGATCAATCTTGAGGGGCTTGGCCGAAGGCGTCCCGTCGGGCGGACGTCGCGGCGCCACCGCCGAGGGCCGCGCTCTTGCGGCAGGTCAGACGCCCTCCTCGACCGGCAGGAGCCCACGGCGCACCGCCCGGACCAGCAGCGCGTGGTCGGCCTCGGTCTGGTCGGCGTACGCCTGGCCGAAGCGGGCCATCGCGTCGTCGAGCTTGCCGGAACGGCCGACGTAGCCGGCGATCATCGAGGCCCCGCTGGTGCGGGCGTGCCCCTTCCCGAGCAGCCGCCCGACGATCCCCGCGTAGTCCGTCAGGGCGGCGCCGTCGATGCTGTCGAGCGCCACCGTGCCCTTCATGTTCCGGAACTGCCGCACGTAGTACTGGCGGTCGTCGATGGTCGTCCAACCGAGCAGCGGGTCCGAGACGGTCTGCAGCGCCTGCTGGTACTCCACCACCCGTTGGCCCTGGTGGGCGTGCCAGGCGCTGTCGCCGTGGACGAACTTGGCCAGCACGGACCGCCGAGCCTGCTTGAGCTGGAGGAAGACGACGTCGTCCGGGCTCGAGCCCTCGAGGAGCGCGACGTAGGCCCGCAGGCCCACGGACCCGACGCCGACCACCTTGTGGGCGACGTCGACGAGCGTGTACCCGCCGAGGACGCGCCGCCAGTGGGAGGCGAGGGTCTGCAGGTAGAGGTCGAGCCCTTCGGCGACCCGCTCGGCGTCCGCGTCGCTGAGCCGGGTGATCAGGGGCGGCTCCTCGACGATGTGGCGCCGGCCGTCCCGCTCCGTGGTGAACCGGGGCAGCGCACGGTCGCTGGTGCGGGTGCGGGCGCGCCTGGCCGCGCGGTCGATCTCGGCCCGCAGCGCGTCGTCGCTGGCGCTCTCCTGGAGGCGGTCGACGTCGAGCCGCTCGAACGAGCGCGCCAGGAGCGGCTGCTCCGCGAGGCGGTGGATCTCGTCCCGGTACGACGCCGAGCACATGACGACGGCGGAGCGGCAGGTGTCCTCGCTCTGGCCGTTCTGCCGCCCGGCCACCCAGATGCTCGCGACGAGGCGGCGCAGGTCCCACTCCCACCCGCCGGTGTGCGCCTCGTCGAAGTCGTTGAGGTCGATGACGAGGTCCCGCTCGGGCGAGGCGTAGAAGCCGAAGTTCCCCAGGTGGGAGTCCCCGCACACGATCGGGCTGATGCCCGTGCGGGGCAGGTGCGCGTTGTCGTCCGCCTGGACGATCGCGGTGCCGCGCAGGAAGCCGTACGGCGAGGCGATCATCCGGCCGACGCGGACGGGGATGAGCCAGTCGAGGCGCCCGTCGTGCGACTCCATGATGAGCGTCACCGGGTCCGGGCGCCCCCGGGACGGGATCCAGTCGCCCAGCTCGGAGCGGTGGACCTTCTCGCGCAGCGCCCGGCCGAGCGCGTACCGCTCCTCGCGGGTCATCGGGCGGCGCCGCAACGAGGCGTACGCCAGGGCGTCGGCGACGGGCACGACGGTGTGCGGGCCGCCTGGGGTCAGCGACGGGTCCATGAGCCACCTCGGGGGTCTGCAGTGGGCTCCGACGCTACCCGCCGACGGCCGGGCCGGCGGCCGATCCGGCGAGGTCCCCGGCCGCCCCGAGCAGCAACGACACGTCGGTGACGGCGACGGCGATGCTCGCCAGGAACGGCAGCCGGCTCGACGGCGCCCGGGTGGCCACGACGGCGCCCGCCCCGGCCAGCGCCCCGGCGACGAGCAGCGCCGCCGCCGCGGCCGGCGTCGGCACCCCG
>JBDIAU010000065.1:0-8238 GCA_039812565.1 Beutenbergiaceae bacterium | reverse complement strand
CGGCGCGGTTCGGGGAGGTCGGGGACCTCTTCGCGCCCGTCGCGGCCGGGCGCGAGCCGCGCTACTCCCTCGAGCCGCTCCTGGAGCTGGCCGCGAAGGACGAGCGCGACCACGGCGACGGCGACCTGCCCTACCCGCCCGAGTACCCGAAGATGCCGGGCGAGCCGAGGCGGGTCCAGCCCAGCCGCGCACGGCCTGTGACCAGCGAGTAGACCGTCCGCGGGCGGTGTGGCGAGGACGGTACACCGGAGACTCAACTGATAACCTCGGGTCATGGGAGCCCGCCTCGACGACCTCGCGAGGTCGTTCGCCCGGCACCTGCGCGCGGAGGGTCGCGCCGAGCGGACCGTCGTCCTCTACGGGATGAGCGTCCGGATGTTCAGCGAGTGGCTCGAGGCGCAGGGACGACCGCCCGTCGTCGACGAGCTCAACCGAGCCGCGATCCGGGAGTGGCTGGCCGGACTCGCCGAGACGCGGGAGCCGGGAACCGTCCGCACCCGGTACCGGGGGATGTTCAGGTTCTGCGGCTGGTGCGTCGACGAGGGCGAGCTCGCCGAGAACCCGATGCGCACCCTCAAGCAGCCTGAGGCGTCGCTCAAGCCCGTGCCCGTCCTGCGCGACGAAGATCTGACCGCTCTGCTGCGCACCTGCGGGAGCCGGTCGTTCGCCGACCGCCGAGACGAGGCGATCATCCGGCTCCTGCTCGACTGCGGCGTCCGCGTCTCGGAGCTGTGCGGGTTGCGGGTGACGGACGTCGACCTCGACGGCGGGTCCGCGATCGTCCGGGGCAAGGGCGCCAAGGTCCGGGCGGTCTACTTCGGGGCGCGCACGACGCGGGCCGTGGACCGGTACCTGCGGGCGCGCGCCACCCACCGGTGGGCGCACCTCGACGCGCTGTTCCTCACGCAGCGCGGGGCGCTGACGTCCGACGGCGCCAGGGACAGGATCGGCGCCCGTGGCCGCGCCGCGGGGCTCGAGGCGCTCCATCCACACCGGTTCCGGCACACGTTCGCCCACGACTTCCTCGCCGCGGGTGGCCAGGAGCGCGACCTCAAGCGCCTTGCCGGCTGGACCTCAGACGTCATGCTCGAGCGCTACGGCGCCAGCGCGGCCGACGCCCGTGCCAAGGCCGCCGCCCAACGGCTCAAGCGCGGGGACCGCGTCTAAGCACGCACGAGGCCGTCCGTCGACTCAGCACAGTCGAGTGCCCGGCAAGCTGCCTCGTCCGCTGACTAACCCGTGAATGAAGGTGAGTGCGCGCGCGACAGCGTCCGGGCGTAGCCCGGATCAGCGACGACGTTGGTGAGGGTCAGGCGGCGGGCGGGGCTTGGGGGTCGAGGACGACGGTGTGACCGAGGCGTTCGAGCTGGGCGACCAGGCGTCGGGTGTGGGCCTGGGTCCGGGCGTGCTCGTCGAGCCAGCGGGGGCCGAGGTCGTGGTAGGGCTCGTCCCGGACGAGCATGTAGTACGCGCTGACCAGGATCGAGTGGGCGACGGCCATCGCGGCGCGGTTGCGCCCACGTCGGGAGGCCAGGCGGGCGAACTGGGCGGCGAGGTAGGTGTCCTTCGTGCGGGCGACAGCGTTGGCGGCCTCGACGAGCATCGAGGTCAGGAACTTGTTCCCGGGCCGCGTCCCGGTCGGGGTGCGTTTGCCGGCGGACTCGTGCATCGCGGGCGCGACCCCGGTCCACGCAGCCAGGTGCGCCGCCGTCGGGAAGCGGGACATGTCCCCACCGGTCTCGGCGATGAACACCTGCGCGGTCACGGTCCCGACACCGGGGATCGTCTTGAGGAGCTCGACCTCGTGCGCCCAGGGGAGCATCTCCTGCTCGATCGCCGCGTTCAGCGCCGCCAGGGCGGCTTCGGTTTGGGCCAGGCGGGTCAGCAGCTGCCCGACGAGCAGGGCGTGGTGGTCGTCGAAGTTCCCGGTCAACGCCTCGCGCAGGTCCGGGATCTTGCGACGCATCTTGGAACGGGCCAGGTCCGCCATCACCGCGGTGTCCCGCTCGCCCTCGACCAGCGCAGCGAGCATCGAGCGGGCGGAGACCCCGACGATGTTCGACGCCACGACGCTGAGCTTGATCGAGGCGTCCTCGAGGAGCTTCTCCAGCCGGGTCGCGTCCCGGGTCCGGTCGCCTTGCAGCGCCACCCGATACCGGGTCATGTTCCGCAGCCGGCGGATCGGCGGCGGCGGGACCAGCGAGGGCCGCACCAGCCCGTGCTCGAGCAGCTGGGCGATCCACTCCGCGTCGCGGACGTCGCTCTTGCGCCCAGGCACGGCCTTCATGTGCGCGGCGTTGAGCAGCCAGCACTCCATCCGCTCCTCGAGGCAGTAGAACACCGGCTTCCAGTACGTAGCCGTGGACTCCATCGCCGCGAGCTGCACCCCGCACTCCTCGAGCCAGTCAGCCATCAGGGCCAGCGACCGAGTCATCGTGCGGAAGGTCCGCGTCTGCGCCACGCGCTTGCCGCCCTCGCCCGGGATCCGCACGCACACCGTCACGCTGGCCTTGCCGACATCCAGACCGGCGACCCTGTCGAACACCACGTCCATCTCCTGCTCCCTCCTCGCGACGCTGCGACATGCGCCGCCCGGAGGGACCTCATGCGATGGAGACAAACCCACGTGCTCGACGGCAACAATCCGACACTCCCGAGGCCCCCTCGCCATACTCGCTCTACGGGCTCACGGCACCAGAGTCCAACGACGTTGCCGAGCGGCAGAACCATTCTCACCCCCCCGACCGGACGGGCGTCAGACCGTACCCCGTACTCGTCTTGCACCGCCGGTGCGTGCGCGCCTTGCCCGGGCCGACCGGGGCCTCGGCCGGCTGCCGCTCCCGCCCCCAGCAGGCCACTCGTCGTCTTGCCACGGTGCCTTGCCCCTCGTGAAGCCGATCACCGACACTCCTCTGGCATGTGAGGGTCTTCCGCCGGGCGCTGTGCGCACCCCGGGCGCTCCCTATAGGTATGGAACTCACAGCTGGTGCGCCGGAGGACCCGCAGCCGTCCTCGCCCTCGCCTTCCACGCCGGCATCCGCGTCCTCGGGCGCCTCCTCGGCGTCGGCCGCGGAGCGCACGCTCATGGCTCGCATCGCTGCACACGAGTCGTGGGCGAGGACCCCGAACCGCAGTGCCCGTACCGCCAAGGCGCGCGCCGCGCTCATGGCGACGTTCGAGGCGAAGGTTGACCCGCACGGCGTCCTGCCGCCTGCCGAGCGTGCGGTGCGCGCGGAGAGCGCGCGCAAGGCGTACTTCGCGCGTCTGGCTCTGAAGTCCGCCCAGGCGCGCCGCCAGGCCCGAGAGGCGTCAGTCCGTGCCCGGCGCCCCGGCTACGAGCCGGAGCCGCCCGGTGGCGCGGCCGCGTGACCCGGTCTGGCGTCGCAGTCGGCAACAGGAGCCGTGGGGTCGGCCGCGATGCGCTCGACGTCGCGTCGGGGGGTCGGTCGTGAGCGTCGACCCGTACCTCGACCTGCCGCTCTCGCCGCTGGACGAGCTCGGCGACGAGGCGTGGACGTTCGAGCGAGCGGTCGTGGCCGAGACCCGGCGAATCCACGTGCGAGAGGCCGCGCGTGCCGCTGTGGCGGCCGAGAAGCGGTCCGGACGTCCGTTGCCTCCCGTCGAGCCTCTCCGGGGCTTCCTGGCCGAACCGGACCCGCCGACGGCGTACCGGATCGAGCGGGTGTGGCCCGCCGGAGGCCGGGTGGTGCTCGCGGCTGCACAGAAGGCAGGCAAGTCGACCGCCGTCGGCAACGTCCTGCGCTCGCTCGCCGACGGCGATGCGCTCTTCGGGCACTTCCCCGCCCACCCGGTGGGGCGGGTGGTCCTGCTCGACAACGAGCTCGACCGCGCGATGCTCCGACGCTGGCTGCGGGACCACCGGATCGGTCGCCAGGAGGTTGTCGACCTGGTCCCCCTGCGTGGTCGGCTGTCGACGTTCGACGTCCTCGACGCCGGCACGCGCGCCGCGTGGGCCGAGCATCTCGGGGCCGCGGACGTCCTCGTCCTCGACTGCCTGCGCCCTGCCCTCGACGCCCTCGGGCTCGACGAGAACCGCGACGCCGGCCGGTTCCTCGAGGCGTTCGACGAGCTTCTCACCGAGGCCGGGATCGGCGAGGCGCTCGTGGTGCACCACCACGGGCACGGTTCGGAACGCTCGCGCGGCGACTCTCGGATCCTCGACTGGCCCGACGCCGTCTGGAACCTCGTTCGCGAAGCGCGCGCCGAGCCGACGACGGCGTCTCGGTACTTCAGCGCCTACGGCCGCGACGTCGCCGTCCGTGAGTCCCGGCTCGAGCACGATGTGGCGACGCGACGCCTGACGGTCGCCGGCGGGTCCCGTGGCGACCGCAAGGTCGACGACGCGCTCGAAGACGTCTTGGAGGTTCTCGACGGCGCGCCGCCGATGTCGGGGCGCGAGGTCGAGAGGGCTCTGGAGACGTCGGGCCATGGCAGGGCCACGGTGCGCGAAGCGTTGCGGCAGGGCGTCACCATCGGATTGGTCGTGACCGTCCCCGGCCCGCGGCGATCCATGCTCCATGCCCTCGACCCGAGCAGTGCGCCAGTGCGCCAGCAGTGCGCCACGAGTGCGCCGGCGCAGTGAGAGTGAGTGCGCCAGTGCGCCTATGGAGTGGCGCACTCCGGTGCCCACGCGACTGTCCGGACCCGACGCCCCCCATCGCGGCGGCTTGGGATGTCGACTGACTTGGCCAGGCCAGACAACGCCACCCCCGAACCGGCTCCCGCAGGGCGGACCCCATGCCTTTGGAACCACGACCCCTTCACGACCCTGTCGTGCTTCGGATCCCTTAGGTGGGGATCCGCTCCCACCAGGCGGGAAGGGGCGAGCTGCCCTTGGCATCTGTGGAGTCCCCTCTCTCCAAATGACGCAACGCAGTCAGCGGAGCATCAGGGCTCGGTTGTCTGATAGCCAAACGGTTGCGTCGGGGTCCCAGCCGACCAGGACTGAGAAGTTGTCACCGACTGGGATCGGGCAGTAGGCAGCATCCACGAACGCCCCGATGCTGACGTGTATGCCAGCCCATTCGCGCTTGGCAGCAGCGAAGTCAGGCTCCAGCCATGGTCCCCGCGCTGACGTGAGTTCAGTCCAGTCCCTAGCGCGGTCGCCTGCGGCGTTCACCTCCAGCGGGTAGGCGCCAACTAGGTTCGCCCAGTCGCTCGCGGACCGGACCTCCAGCACCGGTCCAGCCGGAGGCGCGTAGGGGACAACTCGTGGGCAATCTGGCGAGACGAAGTGCCCGTCGCGGCACACCTGCGAGACCGACTTCGCCGACCCCACTGGTCCTCGAGTGCTCACTGCGACGCCAGGGCCTTCGGGCGTCAGCCACCACCCCCACCGCTCCCCTTCGGGGCCGAGAGGGATGGGTGGGCGTCGACCGCCGCGCCCTTCGGTGAGGACTTGTTCGGCCGGGGCGTCCTGCCACCACCAGGCGCAAGCCTCGGACCCGCGCACGAGTGCGTCCAGGTCACCAAGCGCACGAACAGCGGCGAGAACCGTCTCCCGGTGTCGCCAATGGCTCATCGCCGGGCCACCCGCGAGGTTCTCCGTGATCTCGTTGAGCAGGACGAGCGCATCCTCCGGGCGTGTAGCCCACGACGCCAGGGCGTGACGTGCGGAGTCCATTCCGTTGAGCAGGCGGTCGCGCAGCTCATTCACGTCATTAGCCTCGAGTAGGCGTCGCAACTCGATCCACCCCCCCGAGCGCGCGGGGTCTCCTGGGTCCGCGAGCGTCGTCAGATACACGAGGAACAGCGCTCGTACTGGGCCGATTGTCTGCGGCGCCTGGTCCGAGCGACCGCCGGGCCGGGTGATACTCGTCACGCCCACAAGCCTACATTCAAGGAGGGCCGTCCTTCTCCTCGTCCTCCTCGATCTTCGGGTACTGAGAGGAATGGGACCAAGCTCTGGCGGGCGCGCGGCGGACGCCGCTAGGTTGCCCACAGGGATCGGAATGGAGACTGCAGATCGGAGAGTCCCGTGTTTCGTAGCCTTCGTAAAGTCGGCCTTGTTGGGGCGCTTCTCTGCGCGCTTTTGGTGGGGGCCGCGGCCGGTTCCGCCCACGCGGCAGACATCGAGACGGATACGTCGCAGGAGGAGACGCAAGGGCAAACGCCAGCAAGCCGCTTGATCGAGATCCTGGACGACCGCCGTCTCGAGGAATTGGATTCTGACGAGGTCTCGGCCTTGGCGTCACTCCTCGCGGAGAGCGGCTCGATAGCCCTTCAAATCCTCCCCGACGGGACCCTCGCTGAGATGTCTCCTGCCTCAAGCTGGGGGTTCGCCCCGCTTGCCGTGCCGGAAGGCACGTGCGAAGCGACCACCCAAGGTCTCTGGCTCCGCGCCTCCTCCGGCTACACCCAGATTGGGACGAAGCCGACTTCGGAATGCTATCACGCGGCTCAATACATGAGAATCGCGACCCAGTTCCAGGCGAAGCATTGGTGGGGCTATGCAAATGAAGGCGGCCCCAAGGTCGGACAGGCCTGGAATACTCACAAGTACACTAACACAACTTCCGCACAGACCCCCTGCGCGAACACTCTCTCAACTTGGTGGCGGGCGACGAACGAGCACTACATCATCGACTACGCGGGCTGCCCCATTCTTCTGTACTCGGCAACGGGTGCGCACCAACACAAGTGCGGACATCAGTAACCGGCAAAACGTAGGAGCCCCCTCGGGACGCCCCAACCAGATCGACCCAACTACGGCCGCCGGTTCGGGCAGTTCCCGGCCCAACACGGTTGGGCGGTGGTTCTGCTCGACACCGAGTTCGAGCGCGCGATGCTCCAGCGTTGTCTGCGGGACAGGCGATCGGTCGCTCGTGCCGGCGCGGCGCACTCCGGACTTCCGGCTCAGGTCCCGACCGTGGGCGGTGCTGCGATTGATCGGGGTCCGGACCTTGCTTGCCTCACTCGCGGCGTAGGAGGTCGGCAGTGAGCCGGGTGCGGAGCAGTGGCAAGGTCGTGGTCGCGACGAGGGCGGCGCCGATGACGGTGGCGGTCAGGACGAGGGCGAGCTGGGTGATGCCTGTCAGAGCGGGCCAGCCGGCGATCGCGGCGAAGGCTCGGGCGAGCAGCGCCCCGAGAGCGCCGGCGAGGAGCGTGGCCGCGACCAGGGGGGTGAGCGTCTGGTGGAGCTGGGCGGCGCGCAGGGTGCGTGGGGGGATTCCGACGGCGACGAGGCGGGCGACGGTGTGTCGGTGCTCGAGCGCACGATCGGCGGCGGTCATGGCCAGGCTGAGCAGCCCGATGGTGATGCACAGTGCGCAGAGGGTCGTGATGGCGGTGCGCACCCGCATCACCTCGTCGTAGTCCCACAGCGGGTAGGGCGTGACGGTCAGGGATGTCGGGGCCGCGAGCGCGACTGCCCGCTGGAGGTCCGTGCCGCCGCCGGCGATGACGTCCGCGCCGTCGGGTGCGAGTCGGGCTGCCTGGGCGAGGGAGCGGGGAACGAAGACCTGGTAGGTCGAGGGGTAGATCCAGCGTCGCGCGGTCGCGGCGGTGTCTTGGGTCAACGTCGGTCCCAGCCGGACCTGCAGCACCTCCTCGCGGGGGCCGACGGCGAGCGTGAGGGTCCCGGGGGTCGACGCCGGGTCGGGGTCGAGGGGCGGCTGAGCGCCGACGGTCGATTCGGTGCTGGTGATGAGCCCGGCGCGGTCGTCGTGGCAGCCGGTGACGGCCATGACGCGGGTGAGATCGTCGCAGGTCCCGATGAACACGCGAGGGGCGCATCCGTCCGCGGTGCAGGTCGGGTGGGTCGAGGAGTAGGTGGGGACGACGGCGTCGACGCCAGGCACGGTCGCCAGGACGGTGAGATCACGATCGCTGATCGCCTCGCCCTGGGTGGTGGTCACGTGGATGACCTGCGGGCCGTCGCCGATCGTCTGGGCGGCGTACCGGTATTGGGGTGTGGCCTCGTAGGCGGTCAGGACGGTGAGGGCGGCGATGACGAGGTACACGGTGACGCCGAGCCCGGCGACGAGCCGGGCGGTGCTGCCGGGCTCGTTCTCCACCGACCGGGCGGCCAGCAGGGTGGCCGGTCCGGCCCGGGTGCCGAGGCAGCGGGCCAAGGTGAGCATGACGAGCGGGGTGGTGGCGTAGATCGCGAGGGCGCCGGCGATAGCGCCGACGCTGAGCACGGCGAGCCCGGCGGTGGTCTGCATCCACTCGGTGCTCGAGCCGAACGCCGCGAGCGGTGTCAGGACCAGGACGGCG
>JBDIAU010000064.1:0-8277 GCA_039812565.1 Beutenbergiaceae bacterium | reverse complement strand
CGCGAGCGCGAAGCCACCGGCGCCGAGGAGGAAGAAGCGTCGCCCGATCTTGCGTACGGTCATGGGTCGATCTCTCTCTTCGGTTCAGTTCGGGGAGCGGTAGCGGATGCCCGCCGAGAGGCGCAGCGCCGCCGCGGGGAGCTCGCCCCGGGACACGTGGTGCCGCCGCGCCGCGGCAGCGAGCGCGTCGGAGCCGGTGACGCCGGTCACGGGCTCGCCGTCGACCACGAGCGGCACCTGGAGGGGGCGCGCCCCCGCGGCGGTGACCCGCTCGAGCGCCGCCGGACCGAGCCCGTCGAGCGGCTCGAGGGTGGGCACGAGCAGCTCCTCGGCGGCGACGCCGTCGACGACGACGCGCCCCGCCACCTTCCGCCCGCCCACGGTCGCCTTCGCGGCGGAGGTCTTCGCCACTGCCTCCAGGTGCCCGGAGCGGCCCTCGCGGGCCACGAGCTTGTAGACGAGCTCGGCCGTCGGCTGGCCCGACCCCGTGACCAGGCGGGTGCCGACGCCGAACACATCCACCGGTGCGGCGCGCAGGGCGGCGATCGCGTGCTCGTCGAGGTCCGACGTGACGACGACCCGCGTGCTCGTCGCGCCGATGGCGTCCAGCTGCGCCCGGACCTCGACGGCCTGGACGAGCAGGTCGCCGGAGTCGAGGCGGACCGCGCCGAGCTCGGCCCCGGCCGCCCGCGCGGCCGCGACGGCCCGCTCGACGCCGCGCGGCACGTCGTAGGTGTCGACCAGGAGCGTGGTGCCCGGCCCGAGGGCGGCGACCTGGGCGGCGAAGGCGGCCTCCTCGTCGTCGTGCAGGAGCGTGAACGCGTGGGCGGCGGTCCCGATGGTGGGCAGGCCGTACCGGCGGCCCGCCTCCAGGTCCGACGTGCCGACGAAGCCCGCGACGGCCGCCGCCCGGGCGGCCGCGACCGCCGCCACCTCGTGCGTGCGGCGCGCCCCCATCTCCAGGCACGGGCGCTCGCCGGCGGCCGCGGTCATCCGGGACGCGGCGGCGGCGACGGCGCAGTCGTGGTTGAGGATCGACAGCACGACGGTCTCGAGCACCACCGCCTCGGCGAACGTCCCCTCGACCGTCAGGAGCGGCGAGCCGGGGACGTAGACCTCGCCCTCGGGGTAGCCGACCACGTCCCCCCGGAAGCGCAGCCCGGCCAGCAGCGCGAGCGTGCGGGGCCCGACGACGTGCGCCTCCTCGAGCCAGGCCAGCTCGGCATCACCGAAACGGAACGCGCGGATCGCCTCGACCACGCGGGCCGTGCCGGCCACGACGCCGTAGCGCCGCCCGCCGGGCAGCCGCCGGGCGAACACCTCGAACACGCAGCGCCGCTCGTGGGTGCCGGAGCCGAGCGCGCTCTCGAGCATCGTGAGCTCGTACCTGTCGGTGAGCAGGGCGGTGGAGCGCTCCTCGGCCATCCGGCCACGGTAGCCCCGGTCCGCGCGCCGTATCGTGGGCGCATGCCCGCCGTCGCCAGCGCCACGCAGACGGAGCACGAGGCGCGTCAGGACGCGACCCCTCAGACCGCGGACCCGTGGGTGACGATCGTCTGGAACGACCCCGTGAACCTCATGAGCTACGTGTCGTACGTGTTCCAGGCCTACTTCGGGTACGCGCGGGAGCAGGCCGAGACGCTGATGATGCAGGTGCACCGCGAGGGCCGCGCCGTCGTCTCCACGGGACCGCTGGAGAAGATGGAGGCCGACGTCGCCGCGATGCACGCGTACGGCCTGTGGGCCACGCTCGCCACCTCGGGCGGGACGGCGTAGTGCGCGGGTTCGTCCGGGTGGGCGGCCACTACGTGGCCGAGATGGACGCCGTCGAGCGGCAGATCCTCGCCGGGGCCTTCGCCGACACGGCGACCCTCCTCGGCTCCCCGCTCGACGGCGGGCCGGCGATCCCGGCAGGGCAGGCCGACGGCGCCGGCGACGGCGACCTCTTCGCCCTCCTCGACTGGTCCGCCGAGCCCGTCGAGGAGCCGCAGGACCCGGCGCTGCTGCGGCTCCTGCCCTCCGCCAGCGCGGACGATGCGGCGCTCGCGAGCGAGTTCCGCCGTCTCACGGAGGCGTCCCTGCGCCGGGAGAAGGTCGCCCACCTGCGCCTGGTGTGGCGTACGCTCCGGCGGCCGCCCGGCCCGCTCGCCGTCGCCCGGGCGGACGCACCCGCGTGGGCGGCCGCGCTCACCGACGTGCGGCTCGTCCTCGCGGACCGGCTGGGGATCGAGTCGGACGAGGACGCCGACCGGGTCCACGACGAGGTGGCCGGCGGGGTGGACGGCCGGGAGGACGACGACGACGCGGAGGTCCGGGCCGCCCTCGCGGCCCTGTACTCGGCGTTGACGTGGCTGCAGGAGTCCCTCGTCCAGGCGATGCTCGTCGACGTGGGCACGGCGGGTCCGGACGGGCCCGGCGGGGACCTTCGCCACTAGGCTGGGCCCCCGTGAGCGACGCACCGATCGGCATCTTCGACTCCGGGGTCGGAGGCCTGACGGTCGCCCGCGCGGTGCTCGACCAGCTGCCCCACGAGTCGGTCACGTACATCGGCGACACCGCGAACGGCCCCTACGGCCCGCTGCCCATCGCCGAGGTGCGCCGGCACGCGCTCGCGATCATGGACCGCCTCGTCGAGTCCGGTGTGAAGCTCCTGGTCATCGCGTGCAACTCGGCCTCGGCCGCGGTGCTGCGGGACGCGCGCGAGCGCTACACCCTGGGCTCCGGGGTGCCCGTCGTCGAGGTCATCCAGCCGGCCGTGCGACGCGCCGTGCGGGCCACGCGCTCCGGCCGCGTCGGCGTCATCGGCACCGCGGCCACCATCTCCTCCGGCGCCTACGAGGACGCGTTCGCGGCCGCCACGCACATCGACCTCACGCTCACGCCGTGCCCGCGGTTCGTCGAGTTCGTCGAGCAGGGCGTCACCGCCGGGCCTGAGGTGATCGCGGTGGCCCGCGAGTACCTCGACCCGGTGCGCGAGGCCGACGTCGACACGCTCGTCCTCGGCTGCACGCACTACCCGCTGCTGACCGGCGTCATCTCGTACGTCATGGGCGAGGACGTCACGCTCGTCTCGAGCGCGGAGGAGACCGCCAAGGACGTCTTCCGCACCCTGGAGGCCCACGGCCTGGGCCGCGACCCGGGCTCGCCCGACGTCGAGCACCGCTTCCTCGCCACCGGGGACCCCGAGTCCTTCGCGCGGCTCGCGCGTCGCTTCCTCGGGCCCGAGGTGACGCACGTCCGGCAGGCGGGAGACCTGGGGCTGGTGGCGCGATGAGGTTGACGATCGTCGGCAGCTCGGGCTCGATGTCCGGGCCGGGAAGCCCGGCCGCCGGGTACCTCGTGCAGGCGGCGGACGCGGCCGGGCGGACGTGGAGCGTCCTGCTCGACCTCGGCCCCGGGGCCTTCGGGCAGCTCATGAACCACCTGGACCCGCGGCAGCTCGACGCCCTCGTCCTCTCGCACCTGCACCCCGACCACATGGCCGACGTGACGAGCCTGCAGGTCTTCCTGCGCTACCACCCCGAGGGCGAGTGCCCGGCGATCCGCACCGTGGGGCCGGTGCTCACGGCGGAGCGGATCGGGGGCGTGTGCTGGCTCTCGCCCGAGGAGGTCGAGCGGCAGTTCGCCGTCGAGCACCACGAGGACGGCCGCGTCGTCACGGTGGGACCGCTGCGGCTCGAGGCGTTCGCCGTCCGGCACCCCGTGCCCGCGTTCGGCGTGCGGATCGAGGGCCCGAGCGCCGTCGACGGCCGCACGGTGCGGCTCGCCTACACGGGTGACACGGACTCGTGCGCCGCCGCGGTGCGCCTGGCCGACGGCGTCGACCTGCTCCTCGCGGAGGCCTCCTTCCAGGAGGGGCGGGAGGACCTCATCCGCGGCATCCACCTCACCGGCCTGCGCGCCGGCCGGCTGGCCGCCGGCACCGGGGACGACGACGGCGGGCCGCTGCCGGCGGGGGAGCGCGTCTCCGATCCGGTGGGCCGCCTCGTGCTGACGCACCTGCCGCCGTGGACCGCCGCCGACGTCGTCACCGCGGAGGCGCGGCAGGCGTACGACGGCCCGATCGACGTCGCCCGGCCGGGCGCCACCTGGGAGCTGTGACGCCGCGCCCGTGACGTGCCTCACGCCTGCCATGGACGCGTAACACGGACGGTCACGTACGGGCGTTACCGTGCCGCCCATGAACGACGCTTCAGCGGCGCTCGACGTGAGCACCACCGCCGAGCCGGCGCGGGTCGAGGCGCGGCACGACGTGCCCGACGCGCTGCGCGCCGACGTCCGGCTCCTCGGGGAGCTCCTCGGGCAGGTCCTGATCGAGTCCGGTGGTCCCGACCTCCTCGCCGACGTCGAGCGGCTGCGCGCCGTGGCGATCGGCGCCCACGGCGAGGCCGGCGAGCAGGCGCTGCGCGCCGCCGAGGAGATCGTCGACGGCTTCGCCCCGGACCGGGCCGACGAGGTCGCCCGGGCCTTCACGTGCTACTTCCACCTGGTCAACCTCGCCGAGGAGTACCACCGGGTCCGCACCCTGCGCGGCCGGGACGTCCACGTCTCGAACCGCCCTGAGGACTCCCTCGCCTCGGCGATCGACCTGCTGGCCACCGAGGTGGGGGACGAGGAGGCCGCGCGCCGGCTCGCCGCGATCGAGTTCCGCCCCGTCCTGACCGCGCACCCCACGGAGGCGCGGCGGCGCGCCGTCGCCGCGTCCATCCGGCGGATCTCGCTGCTCGTCGCGGAGCGGGACGACCCGCGGCTCGGCCCGTTCCACCTGGTCGAGAACCGGCGCCGGCTGCTCGCCGAGATCGACGGGCTGTGGCGGACCGCCCAGCTGCGCACGGCCAAGCCGTCGCCTCTGGACGAGGTCCGCACGGCGATGGGCATCTTCGACGTCACGCTCTTCCAGGTCCTGCCCGAGGTCTACCGGCACCTCGACGACTGGCTGCTGGGAGCGTCCGCCGGGTCCGCCGCCCCGAAGGCGCCGGCCTTCGTCCGCTTCGGCAGCTGGATCGGCGCCGACCGGGACGGCAACCCGAACGTCACGGCCGACATCACCCGCTCGGCGGCCGAGATCGCGTCGGTGCACGCGCTCCTCGCGTACGAGGACGCGGCCACCCGTCTCGCCCGGGCCATGACGATGGACGTCGAGTCGACGCCCGCCTCGCCCGGCCTCGAGGCCCTGTGGGAGCGGCACGCGGCGCTCCTCGGCCCGGAGCGGGCCGTCGAGGTCGGCGCCCGGGCCTACCACGAGCCGTACCGGCGCGCGATGCTCGGCATCCTCGGCCGGCTCGTGGACACCCGCCGGCGCGGCCCGATGGCCTACGCGGACGCGGCCGAGCTGGCGGGCGAGCTGCGCGTGGTCCAGGAGTCCCTCCTGGCGGCGGGCGACCCGCGCGCGGCGTACGGCCAGCTCCAGCACTTCGTCTGGCAGGTCGAGTCCTTCGGCTTCCACCTGGCCGAGCTCGAGGTCCGGCAGCACTCCCAGGTGCACGCGGAGACGCTCGCCGCCATCGAGGCGGCCGGCGGGACCACCGGCCTGGACGCCCGCAGCGCCGAGGTGCTCGAGGTGTTCCGGGTCATGCGCGAGCTGCAGGACCGCTTCGGCGAGGTCGGCTGCCGGCGCTACATCGTGTCCTTCACGCAGAGCGCCGCGGACGTCGAGGCCGTCTACCGCCTCGCCGTCCTCGCCGCCGGCTCCGCCGAGGCGGCCCCGACGCTCGACGTCATCCCCCTGTTCGAGACGTTCGCCGACCTCCAGGCGAGCACCCGCGTGCTCGAGGAGATGATCGCCCTCCCGGCGGTGCAGGCCCGCCTGGAGCAGACGGGGCGGCGGCTCGAGGTCATGCTCGGCTACTCCGACTCCTCCAAGGACGTCGGGCCCGTCTCCGCGACGCTCGCGCTCTACGACGCCCAGCGCCGGATCACCGACTGGGCGCACGGGCACGACATCACGCTGACGCTGTTCCACGGCCGCGGCGGCGCCCTCGGCCGGGGTGGCGGCCCCGCGAACCGGGCCGTGCTCGCCCAGCCCCCGGGCTCGGTGGACGGCCGGTTCAAGCTCACCGAGCAGGGCGAGGTGATCTTCGCCCGGTACGGGGACCCGGACATCGCCGCCCGCCACATCGAGCAGGTGGCGGCCGCGACGATCCTGGCGTCCGCGCCGTCGACCGAGCAGCGCAACGCGCGGGCGGCGGAGCGGTTCCGGGACCTCGCGTCCCGCCTCGACGAGGTCTCTCGACGGCGCTACCACTCCCTCGTGCACGCCGAGGGCTTCGCGCAGTGGTTCGCCCAGGTGACGCCGCAGGAGGAGATCGGGCTCCTGGCGATCGGCTCACGGCCGGCCCGGCGCGGGCTCTCGGTGTCCTCGCTCGGGGACCTGAGGGCGATCCCGTGGGTGTTCGCCTGGACCCAGGCGCGCGTCAACCTCACGGGCTGGTTCGGGCTCGGCTCCGCGCTCGCGGCCGCGGGCGACGTCGACCACCTCCGCGCGGCGTACGCCGAGTGGCCGCTGTTCACCACGATGATCGACAACGTCGAGATGTCCTTGGCGAAGACGGACCCCCGCATCGCCCGCCGGTACCTCGAGCTCGGCGACCGCGACGACCTCGCGGCGCTGGTGCTCGGGGAGCTCGAGCTCACCACCGAGTGGGTGCTGCGGGTGACGAACCAGCCGAGCCTGCTCGCCCAGCGGCGGGTGCTCGGGCGGGCGGTCCGGCTCCGCAACCCGTACGTCGACGCGCTGTCCCTGCTCCAGCTGCGGGCGCTGCGCCAGCTGCGGGCCGGGGCGGCGGAGCAGGACGTGCCGGAGCTGCGGCGGCTGCTGCTGCTCAGCGTCAACGGCATCGCGGCGGGGCTGCAGAACACCGGCTGAGAAGGACGAGGATGACGACGACGTCGACGAGCGCCCAGGCGGGCGCCGGACACGACCTGCGCGGCGACGGCCGCCGCCCCGACGAGCTGCGCCCCGTGCGGTTCACCCGGGGCTGGCTCGACCACGCAGAGGGCAGCGTGCTGGTGGAGTTCGGAGGGACCCGGGTGCTGTGCGCCGCGTCCTTCACCGTCGGCGTCCCGCGGTGGCGCAAGGGCTCGGGGGAGGGCTGGGTGACCGCGGAGTACGCGATGCTCCCGCGCTCGACCACCACCCGCTCCGACCGGGAGTCGGTGCGCGGGCGGATCGGCGGCCGGACCCACGAGATCTCCCGGCTCATCGGGCGGTCGCTGCGCGCCGTCGTCGACGTCGCGGCGCTGGGCGAGAACACGATCGTCCTCGACTGCGACGTGCTCCAGGCCGACGGCGGCACCCGCACCGCGGCGATCACGGGCGCCTACGTGGCGCTCGCGGACGCCGTCGCGTGGGCGCGCCGCTCCGGCGCCGTGCCCGCGTCGGCGCGGGTGCTGCGGGACTCCGTCGCGGCGGTGAGCGTGGGCGTCGTCGACGGGCGGCCGGTCCTCGACCTGCCGTACGAGGAGGACGTCGCCGCGGAGACGGACATGAACGTCGTCGTCACCGGGTCCGGGACGTTCGTCGAGGTGCAGGGCACGGCAGAGCGCGCACCGTTCGACCGGGGCGAGCTCGACGCCCTGCTCGACCTCGCGGTCGCCGGCACCGCGCGGCTGCGCGACCTCCAGGAGGCGGCCCTCGCCGCCCCGCTCGGCGGTGCGCGATGACCGGCCGCCTGGTTCTGGCGACGCACAACGCCCACAAGCTGGGCGAGGTGCGGGCGATCCTCGCCGCCGCCATCCCGGAGCTCGACCCCCTGGACATCGTCTCCGCGCCGGACCTCGGCGCCGAGGAGCCGGTCGAGGACGGGGTGACCTTCGAGGCGAACGCGCTCATCAAGGCGCGGGCGCTCGCGGAGCACACGGGGCTCCCGGCGCTCGCCGACGACTCCGGGCTCGCCGTCGACGTGATGGGCGGCGCCCCCGGCATCTTCTCCGCCCGCTGGTGCGGGCACCACGGCGACGACGCCGCGAACCTCCGCGTCCTCCTCGGGCAGCTCGCCGACGTCCCGGACGAGCACCGGGGTGCGGAGTTCGTCTGCGCCGCGGTGCTGGTGATGCCGGACGGGCGCGAGGTGGTCGAGACCGGGCGGCTGCGCGGGCACCTGCTGCGCGCGCCGCTGGGCGAGGGCGGCTTCGGCTACGACCCGATCCTCGTCCCGGAGGGGGAGACGCGCTCGTGCGCGCAGCTCACCCCGGAGGAGAAGAACGCCATCAGCCACCGGGGCGAGGCCTTCCGCGCGCTCGCGCCGATGCTCGCGGCGATCCTCGAGCTCTGACCCC
>JBDIAU010000063.1:0-8333 GCA_039812565.1 Beutenbergiaceae bacterium | reverse complement strand
CCGGCCGCGCGCGTCCTACCGCGCGCGGTCGACCAGTGCCGTCGCGAAGGCGGCGAGGGAGTCCTTGACGGGCCCGTCGGGCAGGGTGGCGATCTCCTCGATGGCCTCGAGCGCGAGGGCCGCGGCGCGTTCCCGCGTCTCGTCGACCACGACGTGCGCCCGCAGGGCGGCGACGGCGGTCTCGAGCGCCGCGTCGTCGGACAGGTCGGAGTCGAGCAGGGCGACGAGGGCGACGTCGCCCTCGCTCGCGTCCGGAGCCCCGGCCCGGGCGCGCAGGAGCAGGACGGGCATCGTGGGGACCCGCTCGCGCAGGTCGGTCCCGGGGGTCTTTCCGGTCTGGCCGTCGGGGGCGAGGTCGATGACGTCGTCGGCCAGCTGGAACGCCACGCCGACCTTCTCGCCGTACCGGGCGACCGTCTCGACGTGCTCGGGCGCGACGCCCGCGAACATGGCGCCGTACCGGGCGGAGGTCGCGATGAGCGAGGCCGTCTTGTCCGACAGGACCGACAGGTAGTGGGCCAGCGGCTCGTCCTGGGCGGCGGGCCCGACCGTCTCGTGCAGCTGCCCGAGGACGAGCCGCTCGAAGGTCTCGGCCTGGATGCGCACCGCCACCGGCCCGAGCTCGGCCACGAGCCGGGAGGCCCGGGCGAACAGGACGTCCCCCGTGAGGATCGCGACGGTGTTCCCCCAGACGGCGTGCGCCGCCGGGGTCCCCCGACGCAGCGGCGCGGAGTCCATGACGTCGTCGTGGTACAGCGAGGCGAGGTGGGTGAGCTCGACGGCGACGGCGGCCTTGAGCACCGCGTCCGTGACGCCCTCCCCGAGCTGGGCGGTGAGCAGCGTCAGGGCGGGCCGCAGACGCTTGCCGCCTGCCTCGACGAGGTGCCGGGACGCGGCGTCGACGAGGCCGTCGGCCTGGCGGACGGCGGCGTGGAGGTCGGTCTCGACGCGCCCGAGGCCCTCGACGATCGCGGCCTCGATCGCCGCGTCGTGCACCGGGAACGATGGAGACGTCACGGAAGGAATCTAGCCGCCTGGCCCGCGAGGTCGAGCACCGGTCCAGGAAGCACCCCGAGCAGGAGCACCCCCACCGCGGTGACCCCGATCGCGACGGCCGAGAGGCCCTCGGAGCGGACCACGACCGTCTCGTCGCCGTCCGGCTCGGTGAAGAACATCAGCACGATGACCCGGACGTAGAAGACCGCCGCCGCCGCGCTGGCCAGGACGCCGAGCACGACGAGCGGCCAGGCGCCGCCCTCGGCCGCCGCCGTGAAGACGGCGAACTTCCCGATGAAGCCCGCGGTGAGCGGGATCCCCGCGAACGAGAGCAGGAAGAGCGCGAACGCGACCGCGACCCCGGGGTTGCGCCGGCCCAGGCCGGCCCACTGCGCGAGGTGCGTCGCCTCGCCGGTGATGTTGCCGTGCGCGTCCCGCTCGCGGACCAGAGTCACGACGCCGAACGCGCCGATCGTGCCCAGCCCGTACGCGAGCAGGTAGAACAGGACGCTCGAGATGCCCTCCTGGACCAGGGAGACCACGCCGGTGAGCAGGAAGCCGGCGTGCGCGATCGAGGAGTACGCCAGCATCCGCTTGACGTCGGTCTGGACGAGCGCGATCACCGACCCGACGACGACGGTCAACGCCGTCACGCCCCACAGCACCGCCTCGAGGTCCCACGTCAGCGGCGCGACCACCACGTACACGACGCGCAGGAGCGCCGCGAACGCGGCGACCTTGGTGCACGCCGCCATGAAGCCCGTGACGGGCGTGGGCGCACCCTGGTAGACGTCGGGCGTCCACGCGTGGAACGGCACGGCGCCCACCTTGAACAGCAGGCCGACGAGCACGAGGACCACACCGGCGAGCAGGAGCCCGTCCGCGCCGGAGATCGTCGGGACCGCCGTCGCGATCCCCGTGAGGGAGACCGTGCCCGCGTAGCCGTACAGCAGCGCGGCCCCGAACAGGAAGAACGCCGACGCGAACGCCCCGAGCAGGAAGTACTTGAGCGACGCCTCCTGCGAGAGGAGACGACGGCGCCGCGCGAGCCCGGCGAGGATGTACAGCGGCAGCGAGAGCACCTCGAGCGCGATGAACATCGTGAGCAGGTCCCCGGCCGCCGGGAACACGAGCATCCCGCCGACGGCGAAGAGCACCAGCGGGTACACCTCGGTCTGCACGAGGCCGGCGCGGCGGACCTGGTCCTCGTACGGCGAGCCGGGCACCGCGGCCGCCTGGGGGGCGAACGCGTCCTCCCGCACGCTCGTGCGGTCCGCGATGACGAGGAGGCCGAGGAAGGCGAGCACGGCGATCGTGCCCTGCGCGAACAGCGCCGGCCCGTCCTCGACGTACGCGCCGCCGAGGAGCACTGCTCCGCCGGTGGCGTCCGGCCCGGCGATGAGCTCCGACCACTGCCAGGCCACGAGGACGAGCGCGGCTGCGGTGGCGAGCAGCGCGAGGGTGAGCTGCGTGACCCGGCGGGCCCGCTGCGGGACGAAGGCCTCGACGAGCATCCCGACGACGGCGGCGCCGAGGACGACCAGGACGGGGCTGAGCCCCTTCCAGTCGACCTCGGGCGGGGCGAACGGGGTCACAGGTCACTCCCCTCGACGGCGCCCGCGTGGGCGTCCCGGGTTGACGACGACGGCGCCGGCTCGGTCCCGGCCGGCAGCGCGGCCGCCGCGTCCTGCGACGGGTCGGCGACGTCGACCGTCGCGACCGTCTCCTCGGCCACCGGGGTGAGGAGGTCCAGCGCGGGCGCCGGGTAGAAGCCGAGGGCGAGCATGGCGGCGACCAGCGGCGCGACGACCCACCGCTCCCGGACGCCGAGGTCCGGCAGGGAGGTGAGCCGATCGAGCCGGGGGCCGGTGAAGATCCGCTGGTACGGGAGCAGGATGTAGAGGGCGGCGATGATGACGCCCGCGGTCGCGATGATGCCGATCGCCGCCGAGCGGGCGTAGGTGCCGATGACCACGAGGAGCTCGGGGACGAAGCCCGACAGGCCCGGGAGCGCGATCGAGGCGAGGCCGGCCACGAGGAACGCGCCGGCCAGGAGCGGCGTGACCTTCTGCAGGCCTCCGTACGCGTCGATCTCCTGCGTGCCGCCGCGGGTGGTGAGCATCCCGCCGACGAGGAACAGCGCCCCGGTGGAGAGCCCGTGGGCGAGCATGTAGAGGGCGGAGCCCGTGGTCGCCGTCGTCGTGAACACGAAGATGCCGAGCACGATGAACCCGAAGTGCGACACCGACGTGTACGCGACGAGGCGCATGAGGTCGCTCTGCCCGATCGCCACCAGGCCGCCGTAGATGATCGAGACGAGGGCGAGGCCGACGATGACCGGCGCCGCCCACTGCGCCGCGGCCGGGAAGAGCGGGATGCAGAGCGCGATCATGCCGAACGTGCCGACCTTGTCCAGGACGCCGACGAGGAGCGTCGAGGTCCCGGGCGTGGCGTTCTGCGCGGCGTCGGGCAGCCACGTGTGGACCGGCCACATCGGCGCCTTGACGGCGAACGCGAGGAAGAAGCCGAGGAAGAGGAGTCGCTCGACCCACGGCGCGAACGTCAGCCCGGTGAGGGTGTCGATGAGGAAGCCCTCGGGGCCGCCGGGGCCCTGCGTG
Organism: Beutenbergiaceae bacterium; assembly: GCA_039812565.1. Classification (GTDB taxonomy): domain Bacteria; phylum Actinomycetota; class Actinomycetes; order Actinomycetales; family JAHECE01; genus JAHECE01. Next base: position 4,719 of record JBDIAU010000063.1, on the reverse strand, counting down.
TACAGCACGACGACGGCGGCGAGCATGACGAGCCCGCCGACCAGGCTGTAGATGAGGAACTTGACGGCGGCGTAGCGGCGGCGCGGCCCCCCGTACAGCCCGATGAGGAAGTACACCGGGACGAGCATCGCCTCGAAGAGCACGTAGAACAGGACCACGTCCCGAGCGGCGAAGACGCCGATCATCATGGCCTCGAGCGCCAGGACGAGGGCGACGTAGCCGGCCCGGCGGCGGTCGCGGTCGGCCGGCTCCTCGTCGGGCTCCTGGGGCGCCCCGGACGGGTCACGCCACGAGGAGAGCAGCACGATCGGCACGAGGAACGCGGACAGCAGCACCATGACGAGGCCGAGCCCGTTGACGCCGAGGGCGTAGCTGACACCGAGCGCCGGGATCCACGGCGTGAGCTCGGTGAGCTGCTGGGTGCCGGCGCGGGCGACGTCGAACTGCGTCGCCATCACGACGGCGCCCGCGAGGACCACGAGCGAGACCGCGAGCGCCACGGGCTGCGCGACCCGGCGCAGCTGCGGCACCAGCCACAGCACCGCCGACGCGGCGAGCGGCACCACGATCAGGATCGTGAGCCAGGGGAGAGTCTGCATCGGTGTCAACCTTTTCCCATCCGGCCGTGACTCAGGCCCGCGCCAGCGCGACGACGGCGAGTGCGATGAGGACGCCGGCGAGCATCATCGCGGCGTAGGAGCGGACGTAGCCGTTCTGGAGCAGGCGCAGGGCCCGGCCGGCCGCCGGGACCGAGCCGGCCGCCCCGACCACCGCGGCGTCGATGACCGCGGTGTCCGCCCAGACGAGGGATCGGGTGAGGTACTGCCCGGGACGCATGAAGACGCCCTCGTTGACCTCGTCCTGGTACAGGTCGCGGCGCGCGGCCCGGGTGAGCGCCGACGCCGTCGGCGGGGTCTCCGGGACCGGGGACGCGGCGTACTGCCGCCAGGCGAGCAGCGTGCCGGCGACGACGAGCAGCAGCGTCACCGCGATGATCACCGGGATCGGCACGACCGGGTGGTGCTCCCCCGGCACGCCGAGCACAGGCTCCAGCCAGAGCTCCAGGGCGTCGCCCCACGACAGCACGAGGCCGAGGGTGGCCGCCCCGACGGCCAGGATGATCATCGGCACGGTCATGAGCCGTGGGCTCTCGTGCGGGTGCTGGCCCGGGGTCCATCGCCGGGCGCCGTGGAACGTCATGAAGAACAGCCGGGACATGTAGAAGGCGGTGAGCCCGGCGCCGAGCACCGTCACGGTGCCGATGATCCAGGGCTGGGCGCTCCAGCCGTCGACGGACGGCACGAACGCCGCCTCGATGATGCCGTCCTTGCTGAAGAAGCCGGCGAACGGCGGGACGCCGAGGATGGCGAGCCACGAGATCCCGAACGTCACCCAGGTGATCCGCATGAGGGTCGACAGGCCGCCGAACCGGCGCATGTCCACCTGGTCCTGCATGCCGTGCATGACCGAGCCGGCGCCGAGGAACATCCCGGCCTTGAAGAAGCCGTGCGTGAGCAGGTGGAAGATCGCGAACACGTAACCCACGGGCCCGAGGCCCGCGGCGAGCACCATGTAGCCGATCTGCGACATCGTCGACGCCGCGAGCGCCTTCTTGATGTCGTCCTTCGCCGCACCGATGACGGCCCCGATGACGAGGGTGACGGCGCCGACGAGGACGACGACGAGCTGCGCCGTCGGGGCCGCGTCGAACAGCGGCGCCGAGCGGACCACGAGGTAGACGCCGGCGGTGACCATCGTCGCCGCGTGGATGAGGGCGGAGACCGGCGTCGGGCCCGCCATCGCGTCGCCGAGCCAGGCCTGGAGGGGGAACTGCGCCGACTTGCCGCACGCCGCGACCAGCAGCGCGAGCCCGATCGCGGTGAGCACGCCCTCGGAGGCCTCGGCCGCGGCCGGGAACACCGTGTCGAAGTCGACCGCGCCGAACGCCGCCACCATCGCGGCCATCGCGACGATGAGGCCGACGTCGCCGACGCGGTTCATCACGAACGCCTTCTTGGCCGCCACCGCGTACGGCGTGTGGTGGTTCCAGAACCCGATGAGCAGGTAGGACGCCAGGCCCACGCCCTCCCACCCGACGAACAGGAGCGTGTACGAGTCCGCGAGGACCAGCAGCAGCATCGCCGCGACGAAGAGGTTCAGGTAGGCGAAGAACCGGCGCCGGGCGGCGTCGTGCTCCATGTACGCCACGGAGTAGATGTGGATGAGCGTCCCGACGAACGTCACGAGCAGGACGAACGCGACGGACAACGGGTCGATCCGCAGGCCCGCGGGGATCTGCAGCGAGCCGACCGGCACCCAGTCGAACAGGAACAGGTCGGTGACGCGCTCGTCGGCGGGCAGGCCCAGCATCGTCACGAAGACGACGGCGCCCACCACGAAGGCGCCCGCCGAGGCCGCGACGCCGAGCCAGTGCCCCCACCGGTCGGCGCGGCGGCCGAGCAGCAGCAGGACGGCGGCGCCGGCCAGCGGCAGGGCGATGAGGAGCCAGGAGTACGTGAGCGCGCCGGTCGCCGGGACGGCCGTCAGGGCTCCCCCGACGGCCTCCTCCCCCGAGGCGACGAGGGCGAGCGGGACTGGTCCGGGCACGGGGCCGCCCCTTTACCGCTTGAGCAGGCTGGCGTCGTCGACGGACGCCGTCCTGCGGGTTCGGAAGATGGACACGATGATCGCCAGGCCGACCACGACCTCCGCGGCGGCGACCACCATCACGAAGAACGCGATGACCTGGCCGGACAGGTCGCCGTGCCAGCGGGCGAAGGTGACGAAGGCCAGGTTCGCGGAGTTGAGCATGAGCTCGACACCCATGAACGCGATGATCGCGTTGCGTCGGACCAGCACCGTGGCGGCGCCGATGACGAAGAGGACGACGGCGAGCACGAGGTAGCTCGTGAGCGTCACCGCTGCTCACCCCCCTCGATGCCGGCAGGTCCGCCGACCTCGTCGGCCCCGGGCTCGGGGGCCGAGGGCTCGACGGTCGACGGCTCGGGTCGGCCGACGATCTCGCGGACGTCGACGTCGGGGACCCCGCGCTCCTGCCCGCGGATCCGCAGGACGCGCGGGACGGACGCCGCGATCGGCTGCCCGCTCGGGTCGAGCGCCGGGACGTCGGCGGCGTTGTGCCGCGCGTACACGCCGGGCGCGGGCAGCGGCGTGAGCCGGCCGGTCTCGGCGAGCGAGGCCATCACGTGGTCCGCGGTCTCCTTCTGCGCCACGTGCCGGGTGAGGCGCTGGCGGTGGGTGAGCGTGAGGGCGCCGAGCGCCGCGGTGATCAGCAGCGCGCCCGTGAGCTCGAAGGCGAACACGAACTCGCTGAAGATCAGCCGCGCGACCCCGACCGGGTTGGTGTCCGCGTTGGCCACCTCGAGCCCGACCGCGGACGGCAGCACCGCCTGCACGACGACACCTCCGAGCACCAGGAGGAGCCCCGCCGCGCCCAGCACGGCGATCCAGCGCTGCCCCTTGAGGGTCTCGACGAACGCGTCGGACGCGTCGACGCCGACGAGCATGAGGACGAACAGGAACAGCATCATCACGGCGCCCGTGTACACGACCACCTGAGCGACGCCGAGGAACGGCGCCTCGAGCGCGGTGTAGAGGAACGCCAGTCCCACCATCACCACGACGACGGACAGGGCGGCGTGCACGGCGCGGCGCGCGAAGAGCAGCCCCAGGGCCCCGATCACCATGAGCGGTGCGATCACCCAGAAGAGCACCGTCTCGCCGGTGGAGACGGTGCCGGTGTCCTGCAGGACCGCGGGGACGGCCGTGGCGACGGCGTTCACGCGCTCACCTCCGATGACGTCCGCGTCGCGGCCTGCTCGGCCGCCGTGAGCGTCGGGTCGTCCGGCCGGTGCTCACGCACCCACGCCACCTGGTCCGGCGTCGGGCTGGTCACCTCGCCGCGGTAGTAGGAGTCGTCGGTGGTGCCGGCGACCATCGGGTGCGGCGCCGCGAGCATCTCGGGGCCCATGGGGGCGAGCAGGTCCGCCTTCTCGTAGATCAGGCCGGCCCGGCTCGGGCCCGCGAGCTCGTACTCGTTGGTCATGGTGAGCGCCCGCGTCGGGCAGGCCTCGATGCACAGGCCGCAGAAGATGCAGCGCAGGTAGTTGATCTGGTAGACGCGGCCGTACCGCTCGCCCGGCGAGACCTGCGCCTCGGGCGTGTTGTCACCCGCCTCGACGTAGATGGCGTCCGCCGGGCAGGCCCAGGCGCACAGCTCGCAGCCGATGCACTTCTCGAGCCCGTCCGGGTACCGGTTGAGCTGGTGGCGGCCGTGGTAGCGCGGCTGCGTGGGCGTCTTCTCGAAGGGGTACTGCTCCGTCACGCTCGGCCGGAACATCGAAGAGAACGTCACTCCGAACCCGGCGACCGGGGCGAGGGCGGCGGCGACCGGTCCCTTCTGGGGCGCCGGGCCCGGGAGCTGCTTGCGGTCGGTCGGCTCGCTCATCGGTGCCTCTCTCCCGGGGCGTGCGGGGTGGGGCCGTGCGGCGCGTCGTGCTCCGCCGCGCCGTCGTCGTCGTACCCGCCGTCGGCGTACCAGCCGGCGTCGTGCCGGGACGCCGGGTCGGCGACGGCGGCCTTCGGGCGCCGCGGCGACGGCGGCAGGACCTGGCCGGGCAGCGGCGGGACGGGGAAGCCGCCGGCGAACGCGTCGAACGGCTCCCGCTCGGGGGTCGGTGCCGCCGGTGCGGCGGGGCG
>JBDIAU010000062.1:0-8354 GCA_039812565.1 Beutenbergiaceae bacterium | reverse complement strand
AGGGAGCGGAAGACCCGCAGGAAGGTCTCCTGCGTGAGGTCCTCGGCGTCGGCGGTGTTCCCGGTGAGGCGGTAGGCGAGGCGGTACACCCGGGCCGAGTGCTCGCGGACGACCTCGTCCCACGTCGGCGGGGTCCACCCCGGCTCGGCGAACGGCGCGGCCACGAGATCCTCCTGCCCGGGTTCTGCAGCCCCGGCTCGACTCCCCGACCGGCCGGTCGCGGCCTCTCCACCGTAGGGAGGGATCCTGACAGTCTCCTGGGAACCGCCCGCCGCCCCGGCGTGCGCCGGGCGGCGTCCCGGCGGCCGACCGATACCCTTGGCACCGCCGGGCGAGCGCCCGGAGCCCGTCGCGAAGGAGACCGGAGTGTCGGCCGACAAGGCCCAGAGTTGGGCGTACACCGAGGAGTTCGTCACCGAGGAGGACGCCGTCGCCCTGGCGCGCTCCCGCGCGGAGGAGCTGGGCTGCGAGACGGTCTCCCCGGGCACGGGCGCTGCGCTGCGCGTCCTCGCGGCCGCCGGCGGGGCCCGCAACGTCGCCGAGATCGGCACCGGCACCGGCGTGAGCGCCCTCTGGCTGCTCGGCGGCATGGCGCCGGACGGCGTCCTGACCACGATCGACGTCGAGGCGGAGCACCAGCGCGCGGCACGCGAGGCCTTCCGGGCGGCGGACGTCAAGCCGACCCGGACGCGCCCGATCACGGGCCGCGCCCTCAACGTCCTGCCTCGCCTCGCCGACGGCGCCTACGACCTGGTCCTCGTCGACGGGGACCCCGCCGAGGCGGCCGACTACGTGGAGCAGGCGATCCGCATGCTCCGCCCGGGCGGCCTGCTCGTGGTCCCGCAGGCGCTCTGGCGCGACCGGGTCGCCGACCCGGCGCGCCGGGACGAGGCGACCGTCGCGATGCGTGAGCTCGGCAAGGCGGTCCGCTCGGACGAGCGCCTCGTGGCCGCCCTGCTGCCGAGCGGCGACGGCCTGCTCGTCGCCGTCAAGCGCTGACGCGTCCGGTCCGGACGGACCGGCTCGGGTTCAGGCCAGGTCCTCGAGCCAGCGGGCGAGGAGGCGTGCCCCGAAGCCCGTCGCGCCCTCGCTGACCTCGTGCTCGGCCTTCGGCGCGCGCGCCGGGCCGGCGATGTCGAGGTGCGCCCACGGGACGCCGTCGGTGAAGCGCTCCAGGAAGAGCGCCGCCGTCACGGAGCCGGCGCCGACCTTCGGGTCCGTCGCCACGTTCGCGACGTCCGCCACCGTGGACTCCAGTGCCGCGCGGTACTCGGGTACGAGCGGCATCCGCCAGACCCGCTCCCCCGTGGCCGCGGCCGCGGCCTCGAGCTGCGCCGCGAGCGCACCGTCCTCCGTGTAGAGGGCGGCGTGCCGGCGCCCGAGGCCCATGGTCGCCGCGCCCGTCAGGGTCGCGACGTCGACGACGACGTCGGGGTCCAGCGAGCGCCTCGCCCACGTGAGCGCGTCGGCGAGCACGAGGCGGCCCTCGGCGTCGGTGTTGCGGACCTCGACGGTGGTCCCGTCGAGGAGGCTGAGCACGTCGCCGGGGCGGTACCCGGCGCCCCCGAGCGCGTTCTCGGCGAGCGGCAGGACCGCCGTCACGCGGTGCGGCAGCTCGGCGCTCGCGGCGGCGAGAGTCGCCGCGAGCGCGGCCGCGGCGCCGGACATGTCCGTCTTCATCGGCACCATCGCGTCGCGGTCCTTCACCGACAGGCCGCCGGTGTCGAACGTGATGCCCTTTCCGACCAGGACGACGTGCCGGCTCCCGCCGCGCGTCCGCACCGGCGTGTAGTCGACGACGACGAGCCGCGGCGGCGTGGCCGACGCCGACCCGACCGCCAGGAGCCCGCCGAATCCGTGCTCCGCGAGCCACGCCTCGTCGTGCACCTCGACCGTCGTGCCGGGCACGACGGCCGCCGCCGCGCGCGCCTCCTCGGCGAACCAGGCGGGGTTCTTGACGTTCGACGGCGTCGCCGCCAGGCGACGGGCCAGCCAGGTGGCCCGCGCACCGCGCGTCGCCGCGGCGACCGCCGGCTCGGGGTGCCGGCCGACGAGGACGAGACGGGCGCACGGGCGGCGCCCCGGCTCGCGCCGGCCGACCCGGGCGACGCGGTAGGACGCGAGGAGGAAGCCCTCGACGAGGGCGCGGACGCCGTCGTCGTCCGACTCGGCGGCGATGGTCGTGAGGACCTGGTCGAGGTTCTCGCACGCCCGGGCGAGGGCTGCCCCGGCCCGGCGCAGGGCTGTCCGGGAGCCGTCTCCGACACCGACGAGGACGATCCGCTCGGGCAGACCCACCCACGTGGGCGCCTCGCGCCCGGCGAGCACGCGGGGCAGGTCGACGACGGTCGCCTCCCCCGCCGCGCCCGTGAGCCCGGCGCGCTGCGCCAGGTCGAACAGGTCGATCCCGTAGCGGGTGGCGGCGTCCGCCGTCCCCGCCCGGGGCTGGAGCTCGCTCTCGTCACCGGGAGCGGGCTGGGCGACGGGGACGGCGACCGCCTGGGTCAGCGCCCCGTCGAGCAGCTCGGCCACGCGGCCCGTGCGCTGGCCGAGGGAACCCCGCTCGGCCACGACCTCGGGGAGGACCTCCGTCGGCGCCACGGGACGCGTGAGGGGGGTCAGCCGGCGACGGCGCTGAGCGCCTCGCTCAGCTCGCCGGCCTCGGCGGGCGAGAGCTCGACGACGAGCCGGCCACCGCCCTCGAGGGGGACGCGCATGACGATGCCGCGACCTTCCTTCGTGACCTCGAGCGGTCCGTCGCCGGTCCTCGGCTTCATGGCTGCCATGCGGTGGGTCTCACTTTCACGTCGTCGGTACGCGGCCGGGCGTATGGGTGCGCCTCGGCCGCGTCGTCGCCGACCATTCTAGGCCACGCCTGCCCTTCCGCCCCGGGGAGCAGGTGGCTACGGGGGCCAGGCCGTCGCCGTCGTGAGCTGCCACAGCCACATCACCCACACCCACTGCCCGACGGCGAACCCCACCGCGATCAGGGCCACCCGGAAGCGCGTCGGCGCGAGCGCGACCGTGGCCGTGCCGAGCGGGAAGGCGAGGACGAGGAACCGGATGGTGGAGCTCTGAGGGAAGATCGCGGCGAGGAGGTAGAGCGGGTACGCGACGCCCCACGCCTGCAGCTCGGGTCCGGCCACCCGCGCCCTGGGCACGAGCCCGAGGCTGAGGACGACGGCGACCACCACGCCGAGCACGATGATCCCCTCCGGGCCGAACAGGTAGTCCGCCATCTGGACCCACGGCACGAACGGCGCCGAGCTGAACGTGCCCCGCCACGCCGCCTGCGTCCGGATGTACGCGTCGGGCTCCCCGGTGACCAGGCCCGCCGTGACCGGCCAGAGGACCCCGGCCACGACGGCCGCCACCCCGACCCCCCCGATCGCCAGGACGTCGCGCCGGGCGAGCGTCGTGCCCGCGGCCCGCGCTGCCCGCCACCGGGCCAGCAGGTGGACGGCCACGACCACCGCCATCGGCAGGGCGACGGCCCGAGTCAGGCCGAGCGCCAGGACGGCCGCCGCGGACCAGGCGTACCGGCGCCGCACGAGGAGGCTGATCGTCGCGGCGACGAGGAGCAGGGACAGGGACTCCGTGTAGGCCACCTGGAGGACCGGCGACGGCGGGAAGAGCCCGACGAGGAGCACGGTGCCGAGCGCGAGCGAGCGGGCCCGGGGGTAGCCGCGGGCGCGGGAGCGGCTCTCGACCAGCTCGGCGATGACGAGCATCGCGGCGGCGCCGAGCACGGTCGCGGTGAGCGGCGCAACCACCTCCCACGGTCCCTGGGTCACGGTCATGACCGCGCGGACCAGCCACGGGAAGAGCGGGAAGAACGCCCACGAGTTCTGGAGCACCGCCCCGCCGGCGTCGACCGGGAGGGTCGCGGGGTAGCCCTGCTCCGCGATCGAGCGGTACCAGGAGGCGTCCCAGAACAGCCCGGTGAAGGTCCAGTAGCCCGGCTCCGCGTCCGCCCAGACGCTCGCCGGCTGACCCCGCGCCGCGACCACGAGGACGACCGTCGTCCAGACGCGTGTCAGGGCGTACAGCGCGAGGGTCTGCACCCACCAGGGCCAGGCGCCGGGGTTCAGGACCGCTCGGGGGCGCCGCGACGGCGCCGACGTGCCGACCACCGACCCGTCAGTCCGCGCCGCCGTGCCGGGCGGCGTCGCGCTGCGCGCGCATCTCGGCGTGGAGCCGCTCCCGGCGGGCGGAGACGACGAGGTCGACGGCCTCCTGCGCGTCGTCGGTCACCTGCACGAGCGCGAGGTCGGACACGTCGATCGCCGCCCGCTCGACCAGGGTCGAGCGGACCCACTCCAGCAGGCCCGACCAGTACGTCGACCCGACGAGCACGATCGGGAAGCCCGTCACCTTGCGGGTCTGGACGAGGGTCAACGACTCGAAGAGCTCGTCGAGCGTGCCGAATCCGCCGGGGAGCACGATGAAGCCCTCGGCGTACTTGACGAACATCGTCTTGCGGGCGAAGAAGTACCGGAAGTTCACGCCGAGGTCGACCCACCGGTTCATGTGCTGCTCGAACGGCAGCTCGATGCCGAGCCCGACGGACACGCCGCCCGCCTCGCAGGCGCCCTTGTTGGCCGCCTCCATGATCCCCGGGCCGCCGCCGGTGATCGTCGCATAGCCGGCCCGCGCGAGGGCGGCGCCGATCGCCTCCGCGACCGCGTAGTCCGGGTGGTCGGGCGTCACGCGCGCCGAGCCGAAGACGCTGACGGCGGGGCCGAGGCCCGCGAGGGCGCCGAACCCCTCGACGAACTCGCTCTGGATCCGCATGACCCGCCACGGGTCCTGGTGGAGCCAGTCGACGGAGTCCTTCGACTCCAGGAGCCGCTGGTCCGCCGTCGTCTCCGGGATGAGCCGGCCGCGCAGCGTGACCGAGCCCTGCGTGTAGCCCTCGCGGCCGTGCCCCGGCCGCGCGTCCTGCGGTCGCGTGTCCCTCGACGCCATCCCCACCGCCCCCTCAGGCGAGCCAGCCCGCGAGGGAGCGGGCGCAGTCGCGGATCTGCTGCAGCGGGCAGCGCTCGTCGTCGGCGTGCGCGAGCGACGGGTCCCCCGGTCCGAAGTTCACCGCCGGGACGCCGAGCTCGGCGAACCGCGCGACGTCCGTCCAGCCGTACTTCGGCCCGGGCGGGCGTCCGGTCACGCTCGTGACCGCGGCGACGAAGTCGCGCGCGGTCGGGTGGTCGAGGCCGGGGCGGGCCCCGGCGGCGAGGTCGGTCACGGTGACGTCGTACCCGGAGAAGATGCCCCGCACGCGCGCCTCCGCCTCGGCGGGGCCGCGGCTCGGCGCGAACCGGTAGTTCACGGTGACCACGCACTCGTCGGGGATCACGTTGCCCGCGATCCCCCCGCGGATCCCGACGGCGTTCAGGCCCTCCCGGAACCGCAGCCCGTCGACCAGGACCTGCGCCGGCTCGTAGACGGCCAGCCGCGTGAGGACGTGGCTCGCCTCGTGGATCGCGTTGACGCCCATCCAGGACCGGGCGGAGTGGGCCGCGCGCCCCGGCACCCGGATCTCGGCCCGCAGGGTGCCGTTGCAGCCGCCCTCGATGTCGCCCGACGTCGGCTCGCACAGCACCGCGAAGTCGCCGCGGACGAGGTCCGGGTGCGTGCGGACGAGGCGGCCGAGGCCGTTGAGGCGGGCGTCGACCTCCTCGTGGTCGTAGAAGACCCAGGTGACGTCGCGCGACGGGGCGGTGAGCCGGGCCGCGAGCGCGAGCTGGACGGCGACGCCGCCCTTCATGTCGACGGCGCCCCGGCCCCACAGGACCTCCTCGCCGTCGACCTCGCGGACCTCGCTCGGCACGTTGCCCGCGATCGGGACGGTGTCGAGGTGACCCGCCACGACCACCCGCTGGTCCCGGCCGAGCGTGGTGCGGGCGACGACCGCGTCGCCGTCGCGGACCACCTCGAGGTGCGGGCACGCGCGCAGGGCGGCCTCGACCGCGTCGGCGAGCGCGGTCTCGGAGCCGCTGACGGAGGGGATGTCGCACAGGACGCGGGCGAGCTCGGCGACGTCGGTCTCGCGCAGGTCGGGCAGGACGGCGCGCGCCGTCGGGCCGGTGGAGGTCGAGGTCACCGTCCGAGCCTAGTTGGCGGGGCTCACCCGACGGTCGGGTGGAGGGTCCGTGCCGCCTCGGCGATCGTGCCGGTCAGCGACGGGTAGACCGTGAACGCGAGCGCCATCTGGTCGACGGTGAGCCGGTGCGCGACGGCGAGCGTGATCGGGAAGACGAGCTCGCTGGCACGCGGGCCGACGACGACGCCGCCGAGGACGACGCCGGAGCCCTCCTGCGCGAACACCTTGACGAAGCCCTCGGTGATGCCGAGCATCTTCGCCCGCGGGTTGCGGGCGAGCGGCAACGTCGTCGTCGTGCCCCGGACCTCCCCGGACGTGATGGCCGACTCCGGGACGCCCACGGTGGCGATCTCGGGGGCCGTGAAGATGTTCGAGGCGACCGTCGCGAGCTGCAGGGGCGAGACGGCGTCGCCGAGGGCGTGCCACATCGCGATCCGGCCCTGCATCGCGGCCACGGAGGCGAGCGGCAGCACGCCGGTGCAGTCGCCGGCGGCGTAGATGGTCCGCACGGTGGTCCGCGAGACCCGGTCCACCTCCACGTGGCCCGACGAGGTCATCGCCACCCCGGCCTCCTCGAGGCCGATCCCGCGCGTGTTCGGCACCGCGCCGACCGCGATGAGGCAGTGGGAGCCCTCGACCACCCGGCCGTCCGCGAGCTCGACCTCGACGCCGTCGGCGGTGCGGCGCGCCGCGACGGCCCGGGAGCGCGAGAGCACCTCCATGCCGCGGCGGCGGAAGACCGACTCGATGAGCGCCGCCGCGTCCTGGTCCTGGCCGGGCAGCACCTGCTCGCGGCTGGAGACGAGGACGACCTCGGAGCCCAGCGCCCGGTACGCGCCGGCGAACTCCGCGCCGGTGACGCCGGAGCCGACGACGACGAGGCGGCGCGGCAGCTCGTCGAGCCCGTACAGCTGCGTCCACGTGAGGATCCGCTCGCCGTCGGGCGCCGCGTCGGGCAGCACCCGGGGGTGGGCGCCGGTCGCGACCAGGACGATGTCGGCCTCGACCGTCTCCTCGACACCGTCGCCGCGCTCGACGACCACCCGCCCGACGCCGTCGAGCCGGCCGCGGCCGTCCACGACGCGCACGTCCTCCCGCTCGAGCCGGGCGCGGATGTCGTCCGACTGCGCCCGGGCCAGCTCGACCACGCGGCGGTTCACCCGCGCCAGGTCGACCGCGTAGCCGCGCGGGCCCGTGGTCTCGTCGTCGTCCGCGCGGCGGATGCCGAGCGTGGCGGCGGTCTCCGTGACGGTCATCCACTCGGCGGTGGCGATCAGGGTCTTCGACGGCACGACGTCGCTGAGCACGGCGGACCCGCCGAGGCCCTGCTGCTCCACGAGCGTCACGTGCGCCCCGAGCTGGCTCGCGACGAGCGCCGCCTCGTAGCCGCCGGGGCCCCCGCCGAGGATGACGACGCGGCTGCCCTCGCGCGTCTGCGAGGCGCGGCCGAGGGCGCGCATGTCGGGCGACGGCGGCGCCGCGTGGTGGGCAGGCACGGGCGGTGAGGGCGTCACCCGCGCATTCTGCCCCGCCTCGTGTTACGCCCGCGTGTTCACCCGGCGCCGGTAGCGTCGCGGCCGTGCTCCCGACGCCGGACCTCGACGACCCCACCACCGACCCGCGCGAGGTCGCCCGGGCGGCGGCCGACCGCCTCCGCGCCCTGACGGGGGTGGCGAGCCACGACGTCGCCGTCGTCCTGGGCTCCGGGTGGGCGGGGGCGGCGACGGCGATCGGCACCGTCGTCGCGGAGGTGCGGGCCGCCGACCTGCCCGGCTTCAGGGCCCCGGCCGTGGCCGGCCACCTCGGCGAGGTGCTGTCCGTGCGGACCGACGAGGGGCGGCACGTCCTCGTGCTCGCCACCCGCACCCACCTGTACGAGGGCCGCGGCGTGCGACGGGTGGTGCACGGCGTGCGGACGGCCGCGGCCGCCGGCGCGCGCACGCTCGTGCTGACGAACGGCTGCGGCGGCCTGGAGCCCACGTGGGGGCCCGGGACGGCCGTGCTCGTGAGCGACCACCTCAACCTCACGGCGGCGTCACCGCTCGAGGGGGCGACGTTCGTCGACCTCACCGACCTGTACTCGGGGCGGCTGCGGGCCCTCGCCCGTGAGGTGGACCCCGGCCTGCCGGAGGGCGTCTACGTCCAGCTGCGCGGACCGCACTACGAGACGCCCGCGGAGATCCGGATGCTGCGCACCCTGGGCGGGCAGCTCGTCGGGATGTCGACGGCCCTCGAGGCGATCGCGGCCCGCGAG
>JBDIAU010000061.1:0-8379 GCA_039812565.1 Beutenbergiaceae bacterium | reverse complement strand
CGAGCACTGCAGCTCCTGGCTCGAACCGCGTGGTTTCGCCGCCGGCGAGGAGCCGCTGCCCGATGTCGTGTGCGGCAGGCTCGCCGCGGCTGTAGCGGAGGTCGGACACAGCGGCGACCCCCGGTGGTCTGGACGGGACTATCGGACTCGGCGAGATCGCTGCTCCGCCTTGGCTCCCGGCCGGGAGCCCTCACACCCCGAGCCAGCCGAGGGCATCTGCCCGACCGTGTGCTGCCGCGGGACTGCGATGTCGAGGGTGAGGGGGCCAGCTCCTCCGTTCCGAGCACCGCCGCGGCCGAGTCGCGTGCCGCCTGCAGCCCTGCCCAGGCGACGATAGCGCTTGCATCGGTCGGGGTGGATTCGGCCTGTGTGCCGGTGACATTGATCACGGCACGGCGCGCCCGAACAACTCGGGCGCGATCGGGGTCCGCTCGGTGAGCGGGAACGTCCGCGCAGGTCAACAGGCTGAACGAGACGACCCGAGGTATCTGTTGAGGACTGGATTCGCGTCCGTTCCGGACTGGCGCGGGTGGGACCGGGTGTTCAAGCGGGCTTCACGGGGCGGTGGGGACTCGTTACCGTGTTGTTATCGGGGCTCTGCAGGCAGCCGTCCGCAGGCCCCACCCAATCGTTCCGAGCCGCCGCGGGCGCGTCCCGCGGTGGCTCGCCCAGCACGGAGGTCAAGTGAGCAGCACCGCAGCGTCGGCGTCGGAGTCCCGGTCGGAGACCCACCGCGCCCGCGGGCTGGCGAAGCGCGCCGCTGCGACGCTGGCCTCGACCCACCCGGGCGGGTCGGGTGCGGCTGCTGCCCAGACCCGCCGCTGGGTGCCGCGCGCCGCGCTGGTCGGCGCGCTGGCTGCGGTCACGATCGTGGCTCCTCTGACCGGTTCAATGCAGCCCGACGCCGCCTCCGCGTCGACCGCGCCGCAGCTCACGATCGCTGAGCGGCTGAGTGTCGGCCAGGAGACCGTGCCGGTGGCCGACGGCCTGGTCGCAGACCCGGAGGCGCAGGCCCGCGCGGTCACCACGGCCAGCCGCGGCTACGTCAGGGAGGCGCTGGTCTGCCCGGTCGAGTCGACCGCGAACGGCGCCCTGTCCGCGGTGATGGACTCCGAGACCGCCGCCCCCGATGTGCTCATGCCGGTGGCCGAGGGGTCGTACCGGGTCACCTCCCGGTACGGCTACCGCACCTACCCGTTCGCGGGGATGCACGAAGGTACCGACCTCGCCGGCGCGGCGGGCACCCCGCTGTACGCTGTCACCGACGGTGTCGTGACCTACGTCGGCGGCCCCCGCGACGGGCGTACCGGCACCATCGTGATCATTCAGGGCAGCGTCGACGGGCAGGCCGTGGAGTTCTGGTACGGCCACCAGTACGCCGACGGCCCGACGGTGTCCGTGGGACAGCAGGTCGAGGCCGGCGACGTGATCGGAAAGATCGGCAACGCCGGCCGCTCCACCGGCCCCCACGTCCACTTCGAGGTCCACACCCCCGACGGCGCCACGACCGTCGACTCGCTGACCTGGCTCCAGACCCACGGCGCCCAAACCCCTACGAACGCCTGCTGACCCACCTCCGCCGTACCGCGGTCGCGCGGCGACGGCCTCGTCGCACGGAAGCCCCGAGCGACGGTCCCGCCGGGCCCCCTGACTCGTCTGCTCGCCGCGTGCCTCGGCCGCGCTGAGGATCCTGACGTACGACAGGCCCAACCTGGTCAGTGCCCGTGGCGGTGATGGACGTCCGGGTAGTGGGCGTGGGCGTGGGTGGCGCTCGCGTGGGTGTGCGCGTGACGATGGCCGCCGTGCAGCAGCGGCGGGTCGGTCGCGTGGGCGTGGTGCGCGTCGTGCGCCAGTGCTCGTGCGTCATGGCGGCCGCCGGTGGCACGTCCCTTCGCTGGCTCCATCCCGCTGGAGCACCTGGCCGAGCGCCTCGCGGACATCCCCCCGCCGACGCGGGGGTGGCGTACCGCGGTGGCCCCCACTGCGTCGTGGCTCGCGATGCGGTCGGCGTGCTGCGTGAGCACGGTCGCGCCGCGCGCCGCCGCCGACGCGGTCGTGTGATGGCGCGGCCGCTCAGCCGCCTGTGGTCGCGTCCGACGTGCGAGGACGAGCACCGCGACAGAGCGCACGGCGCCTCGCGGCGCCCTGCTGGGCGGTGGCGCTACTCGGAGCGGGGCGTGGTGCGCTCGTCGAGCATGTCCTGCAGGACGGTCAGCTCGGCGGTCTGAGCGGTCGCGATCTTGACGGCGAGCTGGCGGACGGCTGGCTCGCCGGCGTTTGCAGCCGCGAACTCGGCCATCTCGACCCCTCCCTGATGGTGGGGGATCATCAGCTCGAGGTAGCGGCGCTCGGCGTCCAGTCCGAACGCCGCGGCCAGCTCGTTGAGCTCGGACTGGGTCGCCATGCCGGGCATCGCGTCGTCCTGCTCCCCGTCGGCTGCGTGGTCCGTCCCCATCGCGCTCGTGTGGGTGGGCTGCATCCAGCCCATGACGGGTTCGCGGGATGACTGGGGCAGCCCCCACAGGGTGAGCCAGGCGTACATCTGCCCGACCTGCTGCTGCTGGGTCAGGACGACGTCGAGCGCGAGCCGGCGCACGTCGGGGTCGTCCGTGCGGTCCATCACCAGGATCGACATCTGCACGGCCTGGGAGTGGTGCGCGCTCATGGCTCTGGCGAAGCCGGCATCGACCGGGCCAGCGAGCTCGGGGTCGGACCCGGGGCGAACAGCCACGCCGACCACGAACCCCAGGACGATCGCAGCGACGACGACGACCCCCGCCAGCGCTCGACGGCGACCGGTCCGAGGGCCCGCGAGGGCGGCATCCGGCGGCGATCCGGGAATCGCCTGGGTGTCGGCGCTCATGTCCTGGCTCATGCCGTCGGGGTTCCCGCGCCGCCGAAGCATGCGGCTCCGGGCTCGGGTGTCTGCGGCCCCTGCAGGTACTTCTCCAGGAACACGGGGATCCGCGGGTCCTGGGCGTCCTCGATGCGCAGCTGCGCGCCCCAGGCGCTGAGGACAACGGGGGACTCCAGCCCCGGGTAGGGGGCGAGGAGCGCGTAGGGCTGGTCCGCGACCGCGTCCTTGAGGGCGTCGACCTGGTCCGCGGGCAAGTCCTCGCGGTACGCCAGCCACACTGCGCCGTGCTCCAACGAGTGCACGGCCATCGCGTCTTCGACCGGCTCTGCGTAGGCGCCGCAGTTCTGCCACACCGGGTTGTGGTCCCCACCCGCCGGCGGCGTCACGGCGTAGTCCACCGGCACCTGCACGTGGTTGCGTGTCAGGTCGTCGAACACCTCGACCCCGTCGATCGGGGCCGCCGCCGCGGCCTCCGCCGCTTGTTGTGCCCTGGTCTCGCGCACCATCGTGAACACCGTGAGCCCGATCAGGCCCAGGAGCACGCTCGCCCCCACGCCGTACACGAGGTTGCGGTGCCGCCGGTCCCGGCGTTGCTGCTCGGCCCGGATCGCAGCAAGCCGTGCGGCGCGCTGTGCGGCCTGTTCCTTGCGGTTGCTCACGCATCCCCTCTCCTCGGCCCCGCGACGTCAGGCGACATCTTCGAGCGTCGCGGGCCCGCTCGGCGCCCCATCTCAGCCCGAAGCAACGATGCGCCCGAGCACGGATGCGCCCGACCAAGGCGTTCATCGCGTTACCCTACTCGGCCGCTACGCGAGTCCTCGGGTCCGCCGTCCGGCGCCGACGACAGACCGGCACCGAGCCGCGCGTGCCGTTCGTCCTGATGTGAAAGGAGCGGGCCTCGTTCCTCGTGTCACCTCCAGCGGATGCGTAGGTTGCTCACGTCCACGAAGAAGGAGCGACCCACTCCCGCGTTCATCACCTTCTGAATTCAGGTGCGCGTGTATATCATCGGGGGATGGACATCTTGGCGCAGGACACGGCGTTGGCGCGGTTCGGTCATGCGCTCTCGGACGGGACCCGTACGAGGGTGCTGCTGCGTTTGCGTGAGGCGCCGGCGTATCCGGCGGACCTGGCGAATGCGGTGGGGGTGTCGCGTCAGTCGCTGTCGAATCATCTCGCGTGCCTGCGTGGGTGCGGCCTGGTGGTGGCGGTGCCGGAGGGTCGGCGGGTGCGGTACGAGCTTGCGGATCCGCGGGTCGGGCACGCGCTCGGGGACCTCCTCGAGCTCGTGGTGGCCGTCGACCCCGACTGCGCCGCCCACACCACTGCGGGGGCTGTCCGGTGACGGCGCCCACCCGCACGAGCGCCCTGACGGCCGAGCGGCGGGCCGTCCTGTCGCGGCGGATCCGGTTCCTGGTCGCGGCGACGATCTCCTACAACGTGATCGAGGGCGTCGTCGCGATCGCCGCGGGCCGGCAGGCGTCCTCCGCGGCGCTGATCGGCTTCGGCCTCGACTCCGTCGTCGAGGTCCTCTCCGCCGCCGCGGTCGCGTGGCAGTTCGCTGCGAGGGACCCCGAGGACCGCGAGAAGGCCGCGCTGCGCTTCATCGCGTTCGCCTTCTTCGCCCTCGCGGCATTCGTCACGATCGACTCCGTCCGCACCCTGTTCGGCGCCGCGGAGCCGCAGCACTCGACTGTCGGGCTGATCCTCGCCGCGCTCAGCCTGCTGATCATGCCCGCACTGTCCCTGACCCAACGCCGCGCGGGACTCGAGCTCGGCTCCCGCTCCGCAGTCGCCGACTCCAAGCAGACCCTGATCTGCGCGTGGCTATCCGCCGTTCTGCTCGTCGGCCTCGGCCTGAACAGCCTGTTCGGGTGGACGTGGGCCGACCCGCTCGCGGCCCTTGTCATCGCCGGGTGGGCCGTCCGGGAGGGCCTCGAAGCCTGGCGCGGCGACCCCTGCGCGACTGGAGGGCACCACGACGACCAGGACGACTGCTGCGAAGACAGCGACGCCGGCCGGTCTGAGACCGGCGGGTGCTGCGAGGGGAGCATCGCCGGGTGAGCGATCACGGCCACGATCACGCCGACGTCCCCGCTGGGGGACGTCACCGAACACGGCTCGCGATCGCGCTGGGCATCACCGGCACGATCTTCATGGCCCAGCTCGTCGGGGCGATCTGGACTGGCAGCCTTGCCCTGCTCGTCGACACCGCCCACGTGCTGACCGACGCTGCCGGCCTGCTCATGGCCCTCATCGCGGCCGTCCTGGTCGACCGGCCCGCGACCAACCGGCACACCTGGGGCCTGCGCCGGGCCGAGGTGCTCGCTGCCAGCATCCAGGCGGTCGCTCTTCTGGGCGTCGGAGCCTTTGTCGTCATCGAGGGCATCCAGCGACTGTTCCACCCACCCGAGATCAACGCCCCAGGTCTGCTCGCCTTCGGGATCGTCGGCCTGGTGGGCAACGTCGCCTCCATCGCTGTGCTCGCCTCGAGCCGCTCCGACAACCTCAACCTGCGGGGCGCCTTCCTCGAAGTCCTGAACGACGCGCTCGGCTCTCTCGCGGTCATTGTCTCGGCACTCGTGATAGCGACGACCGGGTGGGCCCAGGTCGACACCCTCACCGCGCTGCTCATCGGCGCCCTGATCCTGCCCCGAGCGCTGCGGCTCCTGCGTGACGCCGTCGAGGTGCTCCTCGAGTCAACCCCCCGTGACCTCGACCTGGACGCCGTCCGCGCCCACATCCTGGAGCTCGACCACGTCCGCGCTGTCCACGACCTGCACGCCAGCCAGATCGCGACCGGCCTGCCGGTTCTGACGGCACACGTCGTCATCGACGACGAGTGCTTCCACGACGGCCACGCGCCCGTCCTGCTCACCGAGCTGCAAGCCTGCGTCGCCGAGCACTTCCCGGTCTCGGTCGAACACTCCACCTTCCAGCTCGAACCCGCCACGCACACCGAGGCCGCCCGCCACGACTGACGTGCGCCGCCCCGCCGGCGGGCAGCGACGGCTGTGTTGTCAGGTGGCTTGGATGACGCCCATCATGCCGAGGTCTTCGTGGTCGAGGATGTGGCAGTGGTAGACGGTGCGCCCGGCGTAGCGGTCGAAGGGGATCCGGACCACCGTGGAGCCGTGGGCGGGGATGGTGACGACGTCCCGCCAGGTCACGTCCTCGGGCGTGTGGGTGCCTTCGCGGAGGACCTGCATGGGCCAGACGTGCAGGTGGAAGGGGTGGTCCATCGGGCTGGTGTTGACCAGGGTCCACTCCTCGACGTCGCCGACTGCGACGTCCTGGTCGATGCGGTCGGGGTCGAACTCCTTGCCGTCGATGGTGAAGGACATCCCCCCGCCCATGCCCATGCCCATGCCCATCGCGAGGGTGAGTTCGCGCCGTCGGGCCACGTCGACGCCGGAGAGGTCGCGGGGGGCGGGCTGCCTTGGGAGGGGGCCGAGCGGCTCGGGCGGGGCGCCGTCGACCTCCACTCTCGCCAGGGCCAGGGTCGCGCCCGAGGTGGGCGAGCCCATCATCATGCCCATCGGGGCGCCGCGGTCGACCGGGACCGCGAGGACCTCGCCCGATCCGGGCCCGGTCTGGACGATGAGGTCGGCGCGGTTGCCGGGGGCCAGGAGCACCCGGTCCACCGGCCTCGGGGTGGGGGTGCGGCCGGAGTCCATCCCGAGGAGGGTGAGGTCCTGCCCGGGGACGCGCAGGTCGAGGTGGCGGGAGACGCACGCGTTGACGACGCGCCAGCGTTCGCGTTCACCGGGCCGGGCGCGCAGGACGGGTCGGACCTGGCCGTTGACGAGGACGGTCTCGCCTTCGCGACCCATCATCTGGTCCGACCGGGTGGCGGCGGCGACGTCGCCGGAGGCGTCGAGGGTGATGTCGGAGATGACGAGGACGCGTTCGCGGGTGACGGGCAGGTCGGTGGGGTCCTCGACGATGATCGCCCCGTAGAGGCCTCCGAAGATCTGGTCGGCGACCGTGCCGTGGTGGTGCGGGTGGTACCAGTACAGACCGGGCGGGTGGTCCTCGGGCAGGTGGATGTCGTAGTCGAAGCGCTGCCCGGGCTCGACGGCGATGAACGGGTTGTCGCCGTTGCCGTCGGGGGAGACGAACAGCCCGTGGGTGTGCAGGTTCGTGGCGTGGTCCAGCTCGTTGACGAGGGTGACCTGCAGCCGGTCACCGGGGCGCACCCGCCACGTCGGCCCCGGCACGGCGCCGTTGTACCCCAGCGCCCGCACGGTCCGGCCGGCGACCTGCACGGTCCCGGCCGCGGCGACGAGCGAGACCGTGAGCACGCTGTCGACGCTGGTCAGTGCCGGGGGTTCCACCAGCTCGCCGGCACTGGCTCCGGTCGCACCGGGGGAGTTGGACAAGGCGCGCAGGAGCCCGGAGCCGCCGACGACGGCGCTGGCGACGCCCAGAACCGTGAGCTGGAGCGCGGCTCGGCGGCTGATCGGCTCCATCACCCCTGCTCCCCGCTCAAGGCCCGCGACATGGCCTGGTGCTGCTCCAGGGTGATCTCGCCCCGCGCCAGGCGCTCGTCCAGGATCTGTTGCGCCGGGGTCCGCCCGGACGGCTCCGGCTCGCCGGACGCCCGCTGCGGACCTCGGGTTACGCCGCCGACGAGAACCCGCACCAGCACGACCGCCAGGACGACGAACCCGCCGATCAGCAGCACCCAGGACACCCAGACGTTCGGCAGCCATGAGGTGTCCACGGGAGGTAGGCCCCCTGTCCTCGGGAAGGTCCGGTGCCACGCTGCCACGCGAAACCCGCGTGGACCATGAATCATCGGCGAAGTTCGACGAAGTCGTGCTGCACGCGAACCTGCCCCCGCACGCGCCCGCCCGACCGCGCACCGCCCCCCGCAGTGAGCCGAAACCGGCGTCCGGCGGTCGTGCGCCCACCGACTCAGCACTCGGCGCGGTTCGCGGCGACGGCAATCTACGTTCACCGGATCCGATCCGCTGTCCCACGGTTGTCCCACGCAGTGACATTTCTGCAGATCAGAGCGTGCCCCGAGTGGGATTCGAACCCACACTGGATCGGGTTTGAGCCGAGTGCCTCTGCCGATTGGGCTATCGGGGCCGGGGAGTGGACCGTCCACACCCGTGGGACGGGCGCTCCCTCGCGCACCGGTAGGCTACTCGTCGTGAGCAACGACGAGGCCAACCGCCCCGACGGCCCGGCCGAGGAGCCGACGTCCGCCCAGGTGGAGGCTCCCGTGAGCGGTGACACCGAGGTCGCCGACGCCCCCGCGCCGAAGCGGACCACCCGCGCACGCACCACCTCGGGCACCGGGGCCGCCAAGACCAAGAAGGCGGCCGAGGCCGACGGCGAGCAGCCGTCCTCCGCGGACGACGCCGCCGAGGCGCCGGCCCCCAAGGCAACGCGCACGCGCACGTCGACGGCGAAGGCCGCCGCGTCCGCCGACGCGCCTAGCGACGACGCCGCCCCCGCCGCCGAGGCGCCCGCGAAGCCGAAGCGCGTGAGCAAGCCGAAGGCCGCCCCCG
>JBDIAU010000060.1:0-8490 GCA_039812565.1 Beutenbergiaceae bacterium | reverse complement strand
CTCATCCGTCGTCCGCCAGTCGGGGCCGATGAGGTGGCGGTCGCTGTCGTCCGGCAGCACGCCGGCGTCCACGAGCCCGTCGATGAGGTGCTTGCCCGTCGGGCCGAGGTTGTGCGCGTCACGGCGACGGGCGTCCGGCCACGTCACCCGGGCGACGATCCGGGCCGACGTCAGGCCCGGGATCCTGGCCGCGCGCGCCTGCCAGCCCGCGACGGCGCGCAGGTCCCGCGAGCGCTTGCGGTCCTCCCGCCAGTGCAGTCGCACGTTCGCGTTGATCAGCTGGTGGGAGGACAGGTCGAACGTCAGCTGGTACGTCGTCATCGGGCGGCCCCGGTGAGGAAGTCGACGCCGGCGGCGAGGGCGGCCGGGTCTCCGGTGGCGATCCACGAGCGCAGGTGCTCCCAGGACGCCCCGAACGTCTGCGCTCGGGCGATCCTGTCGGCGGCGGCCTGAGCGGCCGTCAGCGGGGCGCTGGTCGCCTGTGGTGCCGCTTCGGCGGTGAACGCCTCGCACGGGCACGCCGTCGCGGCGGCCTGGTCGTGGTGGTGGCAGGCGCCGAGCCGGTCCGGCTCGACGAACGAGACGGCGGCGTGCGCGTAGCCGGCGTGCCCGCACCGCGTGCACGTCTGCGCGTCGACGCTCACTTCTTCCTCGCTCGGCCGACGTACCGGCCGGCGTGGGCGGTGTCGACGTGGAACGTGTCGACGGACAGCACCTCGCGGGTTGTCTCGCACCGGTGGCACTGGACGGCCCCGCCGGGGGCCGTGTACCGGCTGCTGACGGTGACGTGGCCGCACGCCAGGGTGTGGTCGTGCCGGGCGACGATCTCCGGCTCCGGCGTCCCGCCGCGGCGCGCCTCCAGGCGGGTCACCGCTCGCCGTCCTCGTCGTCGAGCTCGTCGAGCGCCTCAGCGACGTCCTCGGGGAGGAGGACGCCGAAGCCCGTGCGCAGGACGTCGCCGAACCCCGGCAGGGTGCGCCGCCACTCGTCCCGCCACGCCTCGGGGCTCTCCGGAGCGTCGTCCTCGACTTCACCGGTGCGCACCGAGGTGATCACGGCCAGGAAGTCCGGGCCGACCGTCACCACCCAGGCCGGGGTCCGCCAGGCACACAGGTACGCGAACGCCGTGTGCCCGTAGACCTTCGTCGCCGTGGCCAGTTTCGCGAGGTTGCGGTTCGAGTGCCCGTACTCGACCTCGCCGTCCGGATCCGGGAGCAATGGGCGGGCCCGCAGCGCGGGCCCGGCGAGGGAGCGGACGTCGGGCATGGAGTCGACAGCGAACGCCGGGACGGTGAGGGCCTGGCCCTCGAACAAGCCACCTCCGTCGGCGAGCGTGAGCTCGTTGCCGTGGCGGCGGATCGTCACCGCCGCCTGGCCCGCCTCCGGGCCGGAGGGCAGCTTGAAGACGGCGAGGATCTTCGCGACGTCGTCGAGCATCACGTCGATGAAGTCGGCGCCGCCGTCGCCATGGTCGTCGATCTGGACGCGGGCGATCGCCGCGGAGTACCGGTCCGTCGCGGTGACGAGCAGGTCCCGCCCGGGGATGAGGCGGACGACGTTCAGCGTCTCCGACTTCGCGTCGGCGTGCGCCCGCACGGCGACGAGCGCCTGGCGCAGGGCGAACAGCGGGACGGTGAACTCGGTCACGCGGTGGTCTCCGATTGGTCGGCCGCGACGGCTGCGGTGCCGCGGGTGAGGTCGAGGACGAGCTGGACGGCGGCGATGCACTCCTCGACGGTCACGACGCCGGTCGCCGCGCGGGTGCGGAGGTCGTCGAGGGCGTCCGCGACCTTGCGGATCGACACCACCGCCGGCGGGCGGCGCCCCACAGGCACCCGGTGGAGGCGCGGCGCGCCGTGCTCGCCCGCGCCCGCCGGCGGCGTCTCGGGCAGGGCGCGGCGCTCGGCGGCGACGACGGCCGGGGCCGGGGTGAGGAGCCAGCCGCGCGCCGTCGGGATCCCCACGCCGAAGGTGTCCGCGATGCCCTGCCACGGGACGCCGAGCTGGCGCAGGTGCGCGACGATGTCGCGGCGCTCCTCGGCCTCGAGCGCCTTGCGGTGGGTGTTCTCCTCGACCATGTGCGTGAGCCACCCGGCGTCGTCCAGCGCCGCGGGGTGGATGATCGCCGGCACCCGGGCCAGACCCGCCATCCGCGCCGCGGCGACGCGGCGGTGCCCCGCCCGGAGGCGGAGCCGCTCGCCGCGCCGCTCGACGACGATCGGCTGGATCAGGCCGCGCCGGGCGATCGAGTCCGCGAGCGCCCGCAGGTCGCCGAGGTTGCGTCCGACGTTGAACGGGTGGAAGTCGATGTCGGTCAGGCGGACCAGGCCGGCGCTGATGCTCTCGCCCATCACGCCGCGCCCTTCGCCAGGTCGACGGCGTGGTCCCCCACCTGGGACGTGAGGTGCCACCCGTGCCTGCTGTGCGGACAGGGGTAGGCGCGCTGCGGGATCTTGTCCCCGTGGTCGCCTCGCCGGATCCGCTCGATCGCGGCCTTCGCTGCACCCTCGGAGCCGTAGGTCTTCTTCCCGCACCCGCAGGGCCGACGACGCTGGCGGCCCGCCATCACTGCTCGCCCAGCTCTGGAGCGGCGGTGCGGTGCTCGTCGACGAAGGCCTGCTCGAGGTCGGACAGCGTGTAGCCCCACCGTCGGAGCCAGAGCAGGTGGCGGACCGCGGTGGGCTTGTCGAAGCAGTTGCGCCAGAAGTCGACGGGCAGCTTGTCCTCCCCGCGGGCGATCGCGGTGGCGATCAGGTACTTCTGGGCGAACTGCGACCCTGCTGCCATCGTGGCCGCGGTGATCGCGTCCCCGCCCGGCCAGTTGTCGCCGAGGCGCAGGAGCTCGCCCGCGCGGACGTGCTCGCCGTAGACCTCGCGGGAGAGGGACATCGCGACGGCGTACGCAGCCCACCCGTCCGGGAGGCCCTTCCGGTCGAGCAGGCCCCGGACGACGAACTCCTCGCGGACCGCGGCCGCGGCCCTGGACGCCTTGTTGTTCGCGAGGACTCGGCGGCGCTCCTCCGCCTTCTCCCCGTCAGACTGCGCCGACGGCGACCCACCGCCGACGGCGCGATGGCGGGCGTGGCCGTTGCCCTCCGGGTCGAGGCACACGGCGAGCGCCCGCCACCCGCTCCACGTGTCCCACAGCTGGACGGCGTGCCCCGGGCACGACGCGTGCCCGTCGTCGCCGATCCACCCGCCCTCCGCGTCCCGGAGGTCGCGGAGCTGCGTGCCGGTCTCGTCGTCGACCACCGGCACGCCGGCGGCCTCGAGCTCCTTGAGGAGTCTTGCGCGGTCGGCGCGGCTCTTCACCTCCCGCTGCGCGACCTCGAGGTCGTGCCCGAACCGAGCGGAGCCGAGCGCCTTGTCGAGCTTCGCCCCGAGGTCCGGGTGCTTCGCTGCGATCCGCACGACGGCGGCCGCGTCCTCCAGCGTCGCGCCCTTGCCCTCGTGGAGCTTCGAGCGGGCGTCCTCGGACAGGGTCCGGATCTTCAGCCGCGAGCGCACCGTGGCCACGGCCCGCCCGGTCTGCCGGGCGATCGCCGTCGCGGACAGACCGAGGTCGAGCAGGCCCTGGTACGCGTCCGCCTCCTCGACCGGGGACAGGTCGGTGCGCTGGAGGTTCTCGACGAGCATCAGCTCGCGCTGCCCGATCTCGTCCAGGGTGGCGTCGACGCGCACCGGGACCGTGTCGGCGCCGGCGAGCGCCGCGGCGGCGTGCCGGCGGTGACCGATGACGATCCGCCACCCGCCCTGCTCGACGTCGGGGTTCGGCACGACGAGCAGGTCCTGGCGGATCCCGTGCGCGCGGATCGAGTCCGCCAGCTCGGTCAGGTCGCCGAGGTCGCGGCGCGGGTTGTGCGGGTGCGGGTGCAGGTCGCTGATCGGGGCGAAGGTGACCGTGCGCTGCTCGGCGAGCGCGTCGACGTAGGAGGTCGTCATCGGGGGCTCCTGGCCGTGGTGAGGGGAACGGGACGAGGGGGGAACAGGGCCTCTCGGCACTGAGGGGAGACGTGGACGTGATGGGCGTAGCGGCGCTCGGTCGGGTCGAGAGCACCGGCCGCGCCGATGTGCCGGGCCTGCGCCAGCGACGGCAGCGCGGCGTACTCCGCCGACGCGTCGTCGACGTCGCGGGCGTCGCGCTCAAGCGGGACCAGGCCGGCGCCCCGCCCGTCCCGGTAGGCCATCCGCGACGGGTCCGCCGGGACGTGCCGCGCCCACGCCAGCGCGACCCCGCACCGGGGGCACACCGCCGGGCGGTGGACCTTCACCCGGCGGCTCACGCCGCACCTGCCAGGACCAGAAGGCGGTGCGGGGCGAGGGTCTCGTCCGTCGGGCGGGGGCAGATGTGCAGGTTGAACGCGTAGCGCCACGCCCCGCACCCGTGGCACCGCCAGATGCACTGGTCCCGCGACGTCAGGAGCCGACGGTGCGCCGCGAGCGCCCGTGCGCGCCGCTCAGCGTCCTCGGCCAGGCGCGCGTTGAACCGCTCGACCGTGACCACTAGAGCTCACCGTCCGGGCTGATAGACCGGAGCGCCGCGTCACGCGCGGAGCGCCCCGACCTGGTGAGCGGGGATCCGCGCAGGCCGCGGCAGACACGGCAGTCGCACACGTCGTAGGCGCCTGCCGCGCGATCCAGGGCGGCCTCCCGCGCGGCCACCACGACGGCCGCCGTGACGATCGCCGCAGACGTCAGCGCCGCGGCGGCGCAGGAGACGACGAGCACCCGGGCGCTCACGGGCGCTCACCTGCCGCGGACCCGCTCGCCTCGACGGCGTCGAGGACGTCCATCACGCCGCCGGCGTCGACCATCCGCGGCGCGACGTGCGCCGAGCCCCACGCTGCCGTGAGCCGAGCCCGGATCTCCGCGACCGTCCGCCGCCGGACCTCCGCCTCGATGTGCGGCCAGTCCGCCGTCGCGCACTCGTGCACCGCCTCCTCGGCCTCGACCAACGTCGACTCGATCGCGCTCACCGGGTCTCACCCGCCTCGACCGCGCTGGCGCGGGTGCGGAGGTAGTCGGCGGCGCGCTGCGCCATGCCGAGGATGAGGGCCACCCGAGTCGCTCCGGCGGCGGGGAGGTCACCGGCCCAGGAGCCCGTCTGCCATGCGTCGGCCGCCTCGCGCAGCGCTTCGGCCTTAACGATCCGCTCGGGCCGGGGGAGGTGGTCGGGGAGTGCGACGATGGTGAAAGGGCCGTACCGGGTGGCGGCCAACTCGGCCTTGGACCACCCCTCCCCGATCCTCTCGACGCCGCACTCAACGGTTGCGTACACGTCGTTGCTGCCGTCTACGAGGATCGTGTCGAGTGGCGCCGCGCTGATCTCCTCGGCGGTCGTGATGACGTCGCCGACTTGCGGGGCGCTCACCGCGCCACCGCCTCGACGTCGGCCGGGTGCGCCGGACCCACGACCACACTCCAGATCGACGTCACCCCGACGTAGACGTCCCGGGTCAGGACGTCCCGGGCCGACACGGCGGCCGCCGTCCAGCCGAGCACCGACAGGCCCCCCGACGCGTAGTGCAGGTGCGCATCCCGCCCCGCGGCCGAGCCGCGCCGCCAGGCCCGGTACGCCGCCGCGTGGGTGGTCACCTTGCCCTCGCGCTCGGCGCGCAGCGCCTCCGAGACCAGGCCCGCCGCCTCCCACCCGAGCTCGCCGATCAGGTCGTAGACGGCGGCCGCCCACCTCTCGCCGACGTCGCCCTTCGCCAGCGCGTTGATCGCGTCGGCCTCCGCCGGCGAGAGACGGGACGCCCGCTCGAGCAGGTCGACGACCGCGCCGTCGCGCGCCGCCATGCCCGCCGCCGTCGACCCCCGCGGCGGCGCGGCAGCCCGCTGAGGCGCGGACGTCTCGCACAACCGGCCCGAGATGAACGGGTGCACCTCGCCCGAGCACACGTGCCCCGGCAGCCCGGCGTCCCGGCACACGGCGGCGGTCATCGGTCGACCACGTCCGTGATCGGGCCGCCGTCGAGCAGGCTCTGCGCCGCGTAGTGGAGGATCTCGGCGGCCTCGACGTCGGTCAGGTCGCCCTTCCCGGAACCGACCTTCGTGACGGCGACCGTGCCGTCAGCGCACACGACGGCGACGAGGAGCGGGTTCACGTACGTGTCCTCGTCGATGTGGGCGTAGCCCGAGGGCCGGCACAGCGACCGGCCGCGGGACGCGTCGGCCAGGAGCAGCAACCCACCGACCGCGAGGAGGATCGCGAGCAGCGTCCCCCCGGACAGATGCCGGGTCGCGCCCGCCACGAACCCCGCGGCCACGAGTCCCAGCGCCCCGGCGACGAACTGGACGGCGCGATCGCCCGCGCCCACGAACGGCGTCACGAGGTCACCTCGATCACGGCGAGCGGGCGGAACGTCACCCGACGCCGCGGCGGCGGGAACGGGGAGGACGCCGTCATCCGGTCCTCCATGCGCTGCTCGGCGTCCGCCGCCTCCCGAGCCGCGGTCAACGACTCGTACGGCTCGAAGCGCTGCGACAGGAACCGCGGCGCGTCGTCGCCGTCCTCGAACCCGGCGACGATGAACCCGAGGACGCCCGTCGTGATGCGCCGCTCGACGACCGACTCCAGCGGCACCGGCGCCGGGAGGGTCTGCGACTCGGCGATCAGGCGCAGGAGCTCGTCCGCCCACGGGGGCGGGATCTCCACGGTGATCGCGGGGGAAGGCGCAGCGGCGACGTCGTCGTCTGCCGTCTGCCACCCGGTCTGCTGCTGGCTCGTCGTCATCGGAGGTTGAGCCCTTCCGTGTGCAGGGATGAGGGATTGAGGGGGCTGTGGCCCGGCGCCGGCGGCGGGCAACGACACGTGGCCGGCGCCGGGGGTCAGGGGGCCGCGAGCGCCGCGGCGGGAGGCAGGACCGTCAGGACCGACTCGGTGTCGTCGAGGAACACGACGGCGCCCCGCACGAACAGGAGCGTCTGCGCGCGATCGACCGTCAGGACCCGGCCGCACGGCAGGACGTGGAGCCCGGCCTCGAGGCGCAGCACGTCCGAGACGCCGCCCGCGAGCGCCACGGGCTCAGCACCCGGCGCCGGCTCCGGGCCGACGAGCAGGACCTGGGTGCCGATGAACGTCGCGTCCAGTTCGGTGACGGGGACCCGCTCGAGGTACGTCTCGCCCGGGTCGGACGCGATCCCCGGGAGCGCCGGGTGCGCCCCCGGACGACTGCGGACGCTCGCACGGGCGGTCACGACGCCGCCGCCGTCGGGATGCGGTTCCGTTGGGCGTCGCTACGCTCGCCCGCGTGGGCAGGATCTCCAGCAGTGTCCGACAGTGGACCGCGCGAACGCTGAGGAGGTGGAGCGACCGCCTCTGGGGTCAGTACTGGCAGACCGACACCTTGGAGTGGACGAGACATCTGCCCCGCCGATTCCGGAGTGCCGACGAGCTGCGGGGACTCTGCCTCCGCGCACAGGAGGAACTGGGCGCGGGAACGGGAGTCACGCTGAGTTGCGCTGGCGGAGTCATCGCCGTCGGCCCCGAGTTTGAGCGTGTCGCCGAAGGCCTCGACCTCTACTCGCGACGGTCTCGGCGCAGCCTTCTGATCAGGGAGAACGACCGAGCGTGGGAGATTCGGTTCGGTCAACGCTGGGGTGTGGGCCACCAGCCGCTGACTCTCGGCGCGCGCGGGATGGGCAGCGATCCCGACGTCACCCAGCGCTGCCGGAACGTGACCCACGCCATCGACACGGAGACGGCGCGTTACGGGTGGAGGCGTCGCCTGCTCAACGCTCCGATCGTTGAGGCGTACACGAGCCGAGACGTACGGACCCACGTGCACGACCTGAAGGTCGCGACCTACGGCATCGCCGGCGGCATCGGCGGAAGCTTCCTGATCGACTGGATCAGAAGCTCCTTCTAGGCGCGTTCCGTGGAGGCCGCTCATCCGAGCCCCCCGGTCAGCCAGCGGTAGAGCACGGCGCCGACGAAGGACGATGTGAACGCGATCGCGAACGTTCGAACGTCCCTACGGCGAGACCTCGACCTCTCCCGGCTCACCGGGCGCTCCTGCGGTTCGCGCGCCGCGACGCCCGGGCGACTTTGTTCGCCGCGCGCCGCTTCGCGATCGTCGCCGGCGGGACCGTGCCCCCGTACACCGAGGTCGTCTGGATCCCGCGCAGGACCGAGAGGCTGTACGACGACGGCGGCGCGAACGGCACACCATCGCTGTGCGGACCGTCGCCCGTGGCGTCGACGAGCTCCCGCCGCTTCACGACGCGCTCCCGGCGGCGAGTGCCTCGACGTCGTGCGTGGTCGTGTAGGCGAAGCCGACCCGGGTCCGGTCCGTCGCGGGGTCGTACTCGGCGTCGACGGCGGTCAGGAACTCGCCGAACGTGTTCGGGCCCTTGACCTCACCGACGATGTGCCGGGCGTCGCCCGGGTAGTTCGCGTGCCGGGACGCAGCCCGCGGCGCCGCGCTCACGACGCACTCCGGACGGCGGCGTGGTCAGCGAAGAGCGAGCCGGGCTCGACCGAGAGGA
>JBDIAU010000059.1:0-8506 GCA_039812565.1 Beutenbergiaceae bacterium | reverse complement strand
TCGGCGGTGCAGGGGTCGGCGGGGCGCGGTCAGGCGCCGGTGAGGAGCTCGGCGAGGTCGTAGCGGACCGGCTCCTCCAGCTGGTCGTACGTGCACGACGCCGGGTCCCGGTCCTCGCGCCAGCGCCGGAACTGCGTCGTGTGCCGGAACCGGGTGCCCTCCATGTGGTCGTACGCCACCTCGAGCACCCGCTCCGGGCGCAGCGGCACGAACGACAGGTCCTTGCCGCTGTTCCACCGCGACACCGCACCCGGGCGGCGCTCACCCATCCCCGCCGGGTCCTGCCAGTCCGCCCACGGGTGCGCGGCGTCACCCGGGGCGAGCCGCAGGGGGGCGAGCTCGTCGACCAGGGCCGCGCGCCGCGCCGTCGGGAAGGACGCGGCGACGCCCACGAACTGCAGCGTCCCCGCGCCGTCGTACAGGCCGAGCAGGAGCGAGCCGAGCAGCGGCCGGGCGTCCGTCGACTCCTTGTGGAACCGGAACCCGGCGAGCACGCAGTCCGCCGTCCGCTCGTGCTTCACCTTGAGCATCGTGCGCCGGCCCGCGGCGTACGGGTCGTCGAGCGGCTTGGCGACGACGCCGTCGAGCCCCGCGCCCTCGAACGTGTCGAACCACTCCCGCGCCACGGCGTCGTCCCGGGTCGACGGTGTCACGACGACGCCCGGCCCCCGCAGCCCGAGGCCCTCCAGCGCGGCGCGGCGCTCCCGCTGCGGGGCCGGGCGGAGGTCGACGTCGTCGAGGGCGAGCAGGTCGAAGGCGACGAGCACGGCCGGGGTCTGGGCGGCGAGGAGGCGCACCCGGGAGTCCGCCGGGTGGATGCGGGCGGTGAGCGCCTCGAAGTGCAGACGACCCCCGGCGGCGATGACGATCTCCCCGTCGACGACGCAGCGCGGCGGCAGCTCCGCGCGCACCGCCTCGACCACCTCGGGGAAGTACCGCGTCATGGGGCGCTCGTTGCGGCTGGTGAGGAGGACGTCGTCGCCGTCGCGGAAGACGATCGTGCGGAAGCCGTCCCACTTCGGCTCGTAGGACAGTCCGCCGGGGACCGAGGTCGCGCCGGGGACACCGCGCACCGCGCGGGCGAGCATGGGGGACACGGGCGGCGAGACGGGCAGGTCCATGTGGCGATGCTGTCACCGCGTGCCGCCGCCCGCGACGTCCTAGCCTGAGCGGATGGCCGTCATCGAGGACCCGCGCACCGCTCCGTCCCTGCGTTGGGGGGTCCTCGGCCCTGGCAAGATCGCCCACCGCTTCGCCCGGGAGGCGCTCGCCCACACGAGCCAGGTGATCACGGCCGTCGGGTCCCGCAGCCGGGAGCGGGCGGAGGCGTTCGCCCGCGAGCACTCGATCCCGCGGGTGCACGTGGACTATCGGGCGCTGGTCGAGGACCCCGAGGTCGACGTCGTCTACATCGCGACCCCCCACAGCGAGCACCGGGCGAACGCCCTGCTCGCCATCGAGGCGGGCAAGTCGGTCCTCGTCGAGAAGCCGCTCACGCGCAACGCCGCCGAGGCGCGCGAGGTGTTCGACGCCGCGTCCGACGCGGGCGTCTTCGCCATGGAGGCGATGTGGGCGCGGTTCCTGCCGCACGTCGTCGAGATCCAGGAGGCGGTCGCGCGCGGGGTCGTGGGCGACGTCGTCGCGCTGTGGGCCGACCACGGGCAGATGCTCGACCTCGGCCCGACGCACCGCCTCCTCGACCCGGCGCTCGCCGGCGGCGCGATCCTCGACCTCGGCGTGTACCCCATCTCGTTCGCGCACCTCCTGCTCGGGGTGCCGCAGTCCGTGCGGGCGGTCGGCCAGCTCACCGAGACGGGCGTCGACGGGCACGCGACGCTCGTCCTGCAGTACGGGCCGCGCACCCAGGCGGTCGTCGACACCACGCTGTGGTCGCCGACGGCGTGCACGGCGTGGGTCGGGGGGACGGAGGGCCGCCTCGAGGTCGAGCGGACGTTCTACGCGCCGAGCAGCTTCCGGATCACCCGGCTCGACGGGACCACGTGGAGCTACGACGGCCGGGTGCCGGGCGGGTTCCAGTACCAGATCGCCGAGGCGGCGCGGTGCGTCGCGCAGGGCGAGTTCGAGTCGTCGATGCGCAGCCACCGGGACACCCTGGAGGTCATGGCGATCATGGACGAGGCGCGCGCGCAGCTCGGCGTCGTCTACCCGGGCGAGTAGCCCCGTCCCTTCTCCGCCGAACGCACCGTTGGTCGGCCGAGATCGTCGTCTCGGCCGAGCAAGGGTGCGTTCGGCCGAGGGGTGGGGAGCGGGTGGGTGGGGGTGTCCGGGGGCGGCGCTACTGTGACCGCGTGAGGACCGCCCCGGCCGCCGGCTCCGCTCCCGCGCCGCGACCGGCCGCCACACCGACGACGGCGCCCGGCCCCGCGGGCCCGGCCGCGTCGCCCGGCGTCTTCGTCTCGTTCGAGGGCGGCGACGGCGCGGGCAAGTCCACGCAGCTCGTGCGGGTCGCGCGGTGGGTCGAGGAGGTCACGGGCCGCGAGGTCGTCACCACCCGCGAGCCGGGCGGCACCGCGCTCGGCCGCACCCTGCGCGAGGCGGTCCTCCACGGCGAGGACCTGGACCCGCGCACCGAAGCCCTTCTCTACGCCACCGACCGGGCGCACCACGTCGCGAGCCTCGTGCGCCCCGCGCTGGCGCGCGGCGCCGTCGTCCTCACCGACCGCTACCTCGACTCCTCCGTCGCCTACCAGGCGGGTGGACGCTCGCTCGACCCCGACGACGTCGAGCGCCTCTCCCTCTGGGCGACCGGCGGCCTCCTGCCCGCCCTGACGGTCCTGCTCGACCTGCCGCCCGCCGTCGGCCTCGCCCGCCTCACCGGGGCGCCGGACCGCCTCGAGCGCGCCGGCGCCGACTTCCACGCCCGCACCCGGCAGGCGTTCCTCGACCGCGCCGAGGCCGACCCCGGCCGCTGGCTCGTCCTCGACGCCACCCGGCCGCCGGACGCGCTGACCGCGGCGGTCGTGCGCCGGCTCGCGCCGCTGCTCGGGGTCGCCGGGGAGGTGGCCCAGTGAGCGTGTGGGACGACGTCGTCGGGCAGGAGGCCGCGGTGGCGGTGCTGCGGGCCGCGGCCGCCGACCCCGCCGCCATGACCCATGCCTGGCTCCTCACCGGTCCGCCCGGCTCGGGGCGCTCGGTCGCCGCCCGCGCGTTCGCGGCGGCGCTGCAGTGCAGCGCGCCCGACGGCGAACCGGGCTGCGGCCGCTGCCACGAGTGCACGACGGCGCTCGCCGGCACCCACGCCGACGTCACCGTGGTCGCCACGGAGAAGGTGACGATCTCGATCCAGGAGGCGCGGGACCTCGTCTCGCTCGCCCAGCGCGCGCCCGCGGGCGGGCGGCTGCGGGTCATCCTCGTCGAGGACGCCGACCGGATGACCGAGCGCACGTCGAACGTGCTCCTGAAGTCCCTCGAGGAGCCACCCCCGCGGACGGTCTGGCTGCTGTGCGCCCCGAGCCCGCAGGACGTCGTCGTGACGATCCGCTCCCGGTGCCGCGGCGTCGGGCTGCGCGTGCCGCCCGCGGAGGCGGTGGCCGCGCTGCTGACGCGCCGGCACGGCGTCGAGCCGGAGGTGGCGCTCGCGGCGGCGCGTGCCGCCCAGTCCCACATCGGTCTGGCGCGCCGCCTCGCCCTGGACCCGGAGGCCCGACGACGGCGCCGCCGGGTCCTCGAGATCGCCTCGGCGGTGCGCGGCGTCGGCGACGCGGTCCTCGCCGCGGGCGAGCTGGTCGAGGTCGCGGCCGCGGAGGCGCGGGCGGCGACCGAGGAGCGGGACGCCGCGGAGCGCGGCGAGCTCCTGCGCAGCCTCGGCGCGGAGGGTGCCGGCACGCTGCCGCCCGCCTTGCGGGCCCAGGTGCGCCAGCTCGAGGAGGACCAGAAGCGGCGCGCGACCCGCGCGCAGCGCGACGTCCTCGACCGCGCGATGGTGGACCTGCTCTCGCTGTACCGGGACGCGCTGGTGGTCCAGCTCGGGGCCGACGTCGAGCTCGTCAACGCGCAGGAGCTCGAGCTCGTCCGTGGCCTGGCCGGCACGTCGACGCCCGAGCAGACGCTGCGGCGGATGGACGCCGTCGGGGAGGCCCGCACGCGGCTGGCCGGGAACGTCGCGCCGCTGCTGGCGGTCGAGGCGATGGTGGTGGCGCTGCGGCCCCAGGGGTGAGTGTCAGGAGCCGCAGGTACTGTGACCGGGTGCCGCGTCACCCCCTGCGTGTTCCTGCCGTCGTCGCCGCTGTCGTGCTCCTTCTGAGCGGGTGCTGGCTGGCTCCGGACCCGGAGCAGTCGCCGTCGGCGGCGCCGTCGACGGCGGAGCCCACGTTCGCGCCGGTCGACGAGGACATGCCGAAGGCCCTCGCCCGGTACTACCGGCAGGGCGTGACGTGGACGGACTGCGGCGGGTCCTTCGAGTGCGCCACCGTCGACGTCCCGCTCGACTACGCCGACCCGGGCGGCGAGAGCATCTCGATCGCCCTCAAGCGGCTGCCGGCGACCGACCCGCAGGCCCGGCTGGGCTCCCTGCTCGTCAACCCGGGCGGGCCCGGCGGCTCCGGCATCCAGCTCGTCGAGGCGGCGCCCGACTTCGTGAGCGACTCCGTGCTCGCGGCGTACGACGTGGTCGGCTTCGACCCGCGCGGCGTCGGGCAGTCGACGCCGATCACCTGCGTCGACGACGCCCGGCTGGACGAGCTCCGCGCCGTCGTCCACGACCGGACCACCCCCGAGGGCCTCGCCGCGGCGCGGGCGGACGCCGAGGAGCTCGCGCAGGCGTGCGCGGAGAACACCGGCGAGCTGCTCGGCTACGTGGACACGACGAGCGCCACCCGGGACATGGACGTCCTGCGCGGGGTGCTCGGCGACGAGCAGCTCTCCTACCTGGGCTTCTCCTACGGCACCTCGCTCGGTGCGAGCTATGCCGACCTGTTCCCCGAGCGCGTCGGCCGCCTTGTCCTCGACGGCGCCGTCGACCCCGAGCTCGACTACGTGGAGCTCGGCGTCCAGCAGGCGGAGGCGTTCGAGCGGACGCTGCGCACGTACGTGGCCGACTGTCAGGCGGGGGAGGACTGCCCGCTGACCGGTGACGTGGACGCCGGGCTGGAGCAGCTCACCCGGTTCCTCGACCTGCTCGTCGGCTCCCCGCTCGAGACCGGCACGGACCGGCCGCTCACGCAGTCGCTCGCCGTGAGCGGGATCTTCCTCGCGCTCTACGACGACGCGTACTGGCCCATCCTCACGGAGGCACTCACCTCCGCCCTGCGCGACGGCGACGGCTCCGCCCTGCTCTTCCTCGCCGACCTCTCGGCGGACCGGGAGTCGGGCGGCAGCTACTCGTCCAACTCCTGGGTCGCGTTCCAGGCGATCACGTGCGTCGACTTCCCGGTCGACGCGAGCCAGGCGGCGATGGACGCCGAGGCGGGGCGGCTGCGGGAGGTCGCGCCGACGGTGGGGGAGTTCTTCGCCTACGGCGAGGTGACCTGCGACGTCTGGCCGATCGCGCCCGTCGGCGCCCCCGGCCGGCTGGACGTCACGGGCACCGAGCCGATCCTCGTCGTCGGCACCACCGGGGACCCGGCGACGCCGTACCCGTGGTCGGAGTCGCTCGCCGAGCAGCTGGACGGCTCGGTGCTCCTGACCTTCGACGGTGAGGGGCACACCGCGTACGGGCGGTCCAACGCCTGCGTCCAGGACGCCGTCGACGCCTACCTCCTCGAGGGCACGCTCCCCGAGGCGGGCCTGGTCTGCTGACGCCCTGCCTACCCCCCCGCCCCCACCCACCTCCACACCCCCGCCGAACGCACCGTTGCTCGGCTGAACCGCAGGTTTCAGCCGAGCAACGGTGCGTTCGGCGGGGGAGTCGGGCGGGCTACTCGGGCTCGACGGGTCCCGTCGGCTCGGCCATGACGGCGAACCGCTCGCCGAACGGCCCCCGGACCAGGGCGAGCCGGCCGTACGGGGTGTCCTGCGCCGCCTCCTCGAGGGTCCCGCCGTTCGCGGTGACGTGCTCGACGGCGGCGTCGGTGTCGGCGACGCCGAAGTAGGTGAGCCAGCTGGGAGTCGTGCCCGCCATCTCCGGCGTGATCTCCCCGAGCCCGCCGCGGGTCTCGCCGTCGACCTCGAACGTGACGAACGGGAGCCCGACGTCGTCCATCTCCGTGTACGTGTAGCCGAAGACCGCCTCGTAGAACGTCCGGGCCGCGCGCAGGGAGTGGCTCACCTGCTCCGTCCACACCACCGAGCCCGGCTCGTCGACGATCGTCCAGCCCGTGTGCGTCCCCGACTGCCAGAGCCCGACGACGGCGCCCGTGGCGTCGGCGACGATCGCCATCGAGCCGAACTCCATGACCGGCATCGGCTGGAGCAGGACCGTGCCGCCGTTGCCCTCGACCCGGGCGACGTCCGCGTTGACGTCGGCGGCGGCGAGGTAGGTGGTCCAGGTGGGCGGGGAGTCGTCGCCGGGCATCGCGGAGCCGATCGCCGCCGCCCGCTCCCCGTTGCGCAGGCACTGCGTGTAGTACCCGGTCTCCGCCGAGCCGACCTCGAACTCCCAGCCGAACAGCGGCCCGTAGAACGCCTTGGCCCGCTCCAGGTCGGGGACCGCGAGGTCGACCCACGCGGGGCTGCCGGAGGGCCACGGCTGGTGTCGGGTGCTCATGCTGTCTCCTTCGACGGGTCGGGCGGCGGGGCGCCGCGCTGACCAGCCTCGCGCGGTCCCGGACGGGGCACAAGGTGGGGGCGCGCTTTGGAGGTGGACGACGGCGCCCGCTAGAGTGGCCTGCGCTGTCCGGGCCTGCCGGTCCGGACCGGCAGGCCGCCTTAGCTCAGTCGGCAGAGCGGTTCACTCGTAATGAACAGGTCAAGGGTTCGATTCCCTTAGGCGGCTCCCACGGCCCCGGCACCCTCAGGTGCCGGGGCCGCGCGCGTACCCCGGGGGTCGACCGGCTGGTTCTCGGGGATCGACTGCGCAGGCCGAACGTTCGACGGCGCCCACGACACGCACCATGATCGCCGCATGGCTCCGGTGCGGCACGGTCGCGGATGAACGCGCTCGCGGTCGTCGCGCTGGTGGCCCTCGCCGTCGTCCTCGCCGCGGCGATCGGGCGCCCGAAGGACCTCCCCGAGGCGGTCGTCGCCGTGCCGGTGGCGGCGGGTCTGGTGCTGACGGGCGTGCTGCCGGGGGCGGCGGCCCTCGACGAGGTCGTCTCCCTGCTGCCCGTGGTCGCCTTCCTCGCGGCGGTGCTCGTGCTCGGCCAGCTGTGCGAGGACGAGGGGCTGTTCGCCGCCGCCGGGCGGTGGATGACCGTCGCGTCCCGCGGCTCGCCGCGCCGCCTTCTCACCGCCGTCGTCGGCGTCGCCGCCGTGACGACGGCGTCGCTCAGCCTCGACGCGACGGTCGTCCTCCTCACCCCCGTGGTCTTCGCGACCGCGGCGCGGCTCGGCGTGCGGCCCAAGCCTCACGTCTACGCCTGCACCCACCTCGCCAACTCGGCGTCGCTGCTGCTGCCCGTCTCCAACCTCACCAACCTGCTCGCGTTCGGCGCCACCGGGCTCGGCTTCGCCCGGTTCGCCGGGCTCATGGCGGTGCCGTGGCTGCTCGTCGTCGCCGTCGAGCGCCTCGCGGTGGGCCGGTTCTTCGCCGCCGACCTGGCCGCCGGCGCCGGGCCGGCGGTCGGCGAAGCCGCGCCGGCCCCGACGCCGCGTGTCGCCGTCGTCGTGGTGGGCGCGACGCTGCTCGGGTTCGCCGTGGCCTCGGCCGTGGGGATCGACCCGGCTTGGGTGGCGGCGGGGGGCGCCGTCGTCCTCGCCGGGCACGCGCTCACGCGCCGCCGATCGAGCCTCGCCGGTCTGGGCCGGGCTCTCAACGTCCCGTTCCTCGCGTTCGTCCTGGCGCTGGGCGTCGTGGTGCGCGCCGTCGTCGACAACGGCCTGGGCGACGTCGTCGGCGCCCTCGTCCCCGAGGGTGGGTCCCTCGGGGCGCTGCTGCTCGTCGCCGCCCTCGCGGCCGTGCTGGCGAACGTCGTCAACAACCTGCCGGCGATCCTGCTGCTGCTGCCCCTCCTCGCCGGGCTCGGCCCGGGCCCCGTGCTCGCCGCGCTCATCGGCGTCAACGTCGGGCCCAACCTCACGTACGTGGGCTCGCTCGCCACGCTGCTGTGGCGCCGGCTCGTGCGACAGCACGACGCCGAGCCCAGCCTCGCGGAGTACCACCTGCTCGGCCTGGCCACGGTGCCCCTGTCGATCGTCCTCGCGACGACGGCGCTGTGGGCCGGGCTCGAGCTCACCGGAGGAGGATGAGGACGTGACCGTGGTCGTGTGGGTGGCGGAGGGCACCTGGCCGGCGTGCGTCGACGCCGCCGCGCGGTGGGCGCCCGCCGACGTGGACGTCGTGCTCGCGCACGTGCCCGAGCCGGAGGTGGCGGCCGCGGCGCACGTCGCCTTCACCGGGCTCCTCGGCCGGGGGCACCGCGAGCGGGACCCGGGCGGTCGCCTCGCCGCG
>JBDIAU010000058.1:0-8542 GCA_039812565.1 Beutenbergiaceae bacterium | reverse complement strand
GCCGGGCCGCCGAAGACGCTGCGCCAGTTGTTCGGCGGGTCGGCGCCCTGCGGTCCGCGGCCGTCACGGAAGAGGTACCGGCCGCGGGCCGGGCTCCCCGGCCCGCCCTCGAGCGCGGCGACGAACCACGGGTGCTCGTCGCTGGTGTGGTTCGGCACCAGGTCCACCACCACGCGCAGGCCGAGGTCGTGCGCCCGGGCGATGAGAGCGTCGGCGTCGGCGAGCGTGCCGTAGCGCGGGTCCACCGTGCGGTAGTCCGCGACGTCGTACCCGCCGTCGTGCTGGGGCGAGAGGTAGAAGGGGGACAGCCACAGGGCGTCCACACCGAGGTCGACGAGGTGTGGCAGGCGGGCGGTGATCCCGGGGAGGTCGCCGGTGCCGTCGCCGTCGGAGTCCGCGAAGGAGCGCGGGTAGACCTGGTAGACGACGGCCCCGCGCCACCACTGCGGGCCGGTGGCGGGGGCGTGGACGACGGCGGACGGCGGGCTGGGCGCGGCGGCGGGCCTCATCCGGTCATTCTGCGGCAGGCGCGACCGGTGCCGGTGCCGGGGCCGGGGCCGTCGAGGCGCGGACCACCAGCTGGGGCCGGAAGATGTACTCGGCGCGCGGCGGCGGCGAGCCGGCCAGCTCGTCGAGCAGCGTCCGGACGGCGGCCGCGCCGATCGCCTCGACGTCCTGGCGGACCGTGCTCAGCGGCGGGTCCGTGAACTCGAGGAACTCGTTGTCGTCGCTGCCGATGATCGAGACGTCCTCGGGGACGCGCAGGCCGCGGGCGCGAGCGGCGCGGATCGCGCCGAAGGCCATGACGTCGGAGCCGGCGATGATGGCCGTGGCGCCGCGGTCGAGCAGGATGCGGGCCGCCTCGAAGCCGCCCTCGAGGCGGTAGCGCGTGCACACCACGAGCTCGTCGACCTCGGCGCGGGACATCGCGTCGCCGAGGTGTCGGCGCATGGCCTCGTGGAAGCCGTTGATCCGGCGGATGACCGGCGTGTAGCGGCGCGGCCCCATCGCCAGGCCGATGCGTCGATGGCCGAGCTCGGCGAGGTGGCGTACGGCAAGGTCCACGGTGGCGGCGTCGTCGGTGGAGATGAAGGGGGCGTCGACGCCGGGGAGGTAGCCGTTCACGAGGACGATCGGCAGGCCGCGGTCGCGCAGGGCCTGGTAGCGGCGCGGGCTCGTGTCGCCGACGGCGTGGATCCCCGAGGCGAAGATGATGCCGCTCACGCCGCGGTCGAGCAGCGTCCGGACGTAGTCGTCCTCGTGGACGGTGTCGATCGTCTGCGTGCACAGGACCGGGGTGAAGCCGTGGCGGGCCAGCGCCGTCTCGACCACCTGCGCGAACGCCGTGAAGAACGGGTTGGTGAGCTCCGGGACGATGAGCCCGATCAGGCTCGTCGCGGCCGTGCGCACCCGCGCGGGCCGCTCGTAGCCGAGGTCGTCGATGGCGACGAGGACCGCCTCGCGGGCCTCGTCGGAGACGCCGGGCCGACCGTTGAGCACCCGGCTCACGGTGGCGGTGCTCACCTGTGCACGAACGGCGATGTCGTGCAGACGGACGGACATGGGGCGAGGCTAGCGCGCGTTGCGAACTCGTTATCGGAGATCGTCCGGTCCGTCGCCCACCTGCTGAAAGTTGTTGCTACCGTTCGCTCACGTACGCAGCGCCGCGGCAGCCCTCCGAGCACGGACCCGCGCAACGCCGCGTCCCGTACCGATCGAGAGGATCAGAATGCGCAGGATCACCCCGATGCTGGCCCTGACGGCCAGCGTCGCTCTGTTCGCCGCCGCCTGTGGTGGTGGGGAGTCGGGCGGCACCGAGACCACCGGCTCGGGCGAGCCGTCGGCCTCCGAGTCGACCGGTGCCCCGGTTCGTGGCAACGAAGAGCTCGTCATCTGGACCGACGCGGTGAAGTACGACGCCATCAAGGCCGTCGCCGACGAGTTCGCCGCCGCCAACGACATCTCCGTCGGCGTGCAGGCCGTCAACGACACCCGCGCCGCGTTCGTCACCGCCAACGCCGCCGGCAACGGCCCCGACGTCGTCGTCGGTGCCCACGACTGGATCGGGCAGCTCGTCCAGAACGGCGCGATCGACCCGGTGCAGCTCTCGGCCGACCAGCTGGCCGGCTACGCCCCCAAGGCCGTCCAGGCCGTCACGTACGACGGCCAGGTCTACGGCCTGCCGTACGGCGTCGAGGCGATCGCGCTGTACTGCAACAAGCAGTACGCGCCCGACACGTACGCCACGCTCGACGACGCGATCGCGGCGGGCCAGGCGGCGGTCGACGCGGGCAGCGTCCAGTCGGCGCTCAACCAGCCGGTGGGCCAGGACGGCGACCCGTACCACATGGAGCCCATGTACACGTCGGCCGGCGGCTACCTCTTCGGCGTCGACGCGGACGGCAACTACAACCCGGAGGACCTCGGCGTCGGCACCCCCGCGTCGATCGAGGCCGGCAACAAGATCGCCTCCCTCGGGGAGACCGGCTCGAACGTCCTGCGCACGTCGATCAGCAACGACAACAGCATCGCGATGTTCGCGGAGGGCCAGGCCGCGTGCCTCATCTCCGGTCCGTGGGCGCTGAACGACGTCCGCACGGGCCTCGGCGACGACGGCTACACCATCCAGCCGATCCCGGGCTTCGCGGGCATGAGCCCGGCCGTCCCGTTCATGGGCGCCCAGGCGTTCTACGTCGCCTCCAACGGCCTCAACAAGGCGTTCGCCCAGGAGTTCGTGACCTCCGGCGTGAACAACGAAGAGGCCATGACGACGCTGTACGAGCTGGCCAACCTCCCGCCGGCGATGACCGCCGTCCGTGAGGCCATCGCGGCCGGGAACCCGGACTTCGAGACGTTCGCCGAGGCTGCCGACGGTGGCGCTCCGATGCCGTCCATCCCCGCGATGAACGAGGTGTGGGTCCCGCTCGGTGTCGCCTACTCGGCCATCGTCAGCGGTTCGTCCGACGCCGCGACGGCGATGACCCAGGCGGGCCAGACGATCTCCGCAGCGATCGCCGGTTCCTGACCCGTAGGTCCCGGGGGCCCGGGCGGCTCGTCCGCCCGGGCCCCTTCGGCCGTCGAGCCGACGGCGACGTCGGCCGCGTCGCCCATCTCACTCACCCGCACTGACCCCGGAGCGCGACCGTGACTCAAGCCCCCGTCAAGTCTGATGCACCACCTGAAGGATCGCGGCCGCGCGCCGGGTCCACCGGGACCACCAAGGTCCTGCCCCTCGTTGTCAAGATCGTCGGCCTCGGGCTCGTCGCCGGCCTGACGATCGCCATCACCCCCCAGCTGATCGCCACCCAGGACTGGGTGTTCCTCGTGGTCCTCTGGGTGATCCTCGGGCTGCTGGTCGCGGTCTACGCGACGAAGCGGGCGATCCCGCTCAAGTACCTCGTACCCGGGTCGATCTTCCTCGCCCTGTTCGTGGTGTTCCCGATCCTCATGACGTTCCAGCTGTCGTTCACCAACTACGGCGACGGCACGCGGAACACCAAGGAGGTGACGATCACCCGGATCATCGCCAACTCGGCGGTCCAGACGCCGAAC
The DNA here is from genome assembly GCA_039812565.1 of Beutenbergiaceae bacterium. Lineage (GTDB taxonomy): Bacteria > Actinomycetota > Actinomycetes > Actinomycetales > JAHECE01 > JAHECE01. The sequence continues at coordinate 4,990 of JBDIAU010000058.1, read as the reverse complement.
TCTCGGACCTTCACCCTCGCGGTGGGCACCGAGGGCAACGCCACCACCGGTCCGTTCACGTTCTTCCTCGTCGAGGAGTCGACGGGCGACGTCTACATGGGTACCGAGGAGGGCCTCGAGCCGGTGCCGGCCGGCGACGTGACCGTCACGGACGGCGTCGTCACCGAGGTCGACGGCTACACCATGCTCTCGCGCAGCGAGATCAACGCGGCGTCACGCACGGGCGGCGGCCTCGAGGGCTTCGCCGTGCCCACGGAGGAGGGCGTCATCACGGCCCAGGGCTTCGGCGCCGTCGAGCTCGCCTCGCCGCTGGAGTACGACCCGGAGGCCGACACGATCACGAACACGGACACCGGCGTCGTCTACTCGGTCCAGCGCTCCGGTGACCGGAACTACTTCGTCGACGACCAGGGCAACCGGCTCTCCTCGCAGTCGTGGGGCGAGTTCGTCGGCCTCGAGAACTACAAGCGGATCTTCACCGACCCGCGGATCAGCTCGGACTTCCTCGGGATCGCCGCCTGGACGCTGGTCTTCGCGACGCTCTCGGTGGGCATGACGTTCCTGCTCGGGCTGATCCTGGCGTCGGTCCTCAACGAGCCGCGGCTCAAGGGCCAGCGCTTCTACCGCTCGATCCTCCTGCTGCCGTACGCCATCCCCGGCTTCATCTCCCTCATGGTGTGGTCGGGGTTCTGGAACACGGACTTCGGCCTGGTCAACGACATCCTCGGCACGTTCGGCATCCCGCCGATCAACTGGCTGGGCGACGCGTTCTGGGCGAAGGTCGCGGTCCTGCTCACGAACCTGTGGATGGGCTTCCCCTACATGTTCCTGGTGTGCACCGGTGCCCTTCAGGCGATCCCGGGCGACCTGAAGGAGGCGGCGTCCCTCGACGGCGCGAGCGGGTTCATGAACTTCCGCAAGATCACGTTCCCGCTCCTGCTGATCTCGGTCGCGCCGCTGCTCGTCGCGTCCTTCGCGTTCAACTTCAACAACTTCAACGCGATCCAGCTGCTCACCGAGGGTGGCCCGTTCAGCCCGGCCAACCCGACGGCGGGTGGGACCGACATCCTCATCAGCTACACCTACCGGCTCGCGTTCGGCGGTGCTGCACAGCTCATCGGCTTCGCGTCGGCCGTCTCGGTGATCCTCTTCATCGTCACCGGCATCATCGCGGCCATCCAGTTCCGTGGGACCCGTGCGCTCGAGGATGTGAACTGACATGACCAACACGTTCGAGCCCGCACCGGGCGAGACCCTGAAGGCCGAGAAGAAGCCCACCGAGTCCCAGGTCCAGGCGCTCAAGGGCGACCAGCTCAAGGGTGGGCGCTGGTGGTCGCAGGTGGGGTGGCGTCACATCGTCGGCCTGCTCGCGATCGTCTACGCGCTGATCCCGGTGCTGTACATCATCTCGGCGTCGCTGAACCCGCTGGGCAGCGTCTCGTCGACGACCGTCATCCCCTCCACGGTGGACTTCGTCAACTACGAGAACCTGTTCAACAACCCCAGCCGGCCCTTCCCGCGCTGGTACGCGAACACGATCATCGTCGCCGTCGTCGTCGTGGTCGCCACGCTGTTCTGCTCGGCGCTGTCCGCGTACGCGTTCTCCCGCTTCCGGTTCAAGGGCCGGCGCGGCGGACTCATGGCGCTGCTGCTGATCCAGATGTTCCCGCAGTTCCTCGCGGCCGTCGCCCTGTTCACCCTGTTCACCGAGATCGGCGACGTCGTCCCGGCGGCCGGCCTGGACACGCTCCTCGGGTACACCCTGGTGCTCATGGGTGGCGCGCTCGGCCAGGTGTGGCTCATCAAGGGCTTCTTCGACACCGTGCCGATCGAGCTCGACGAGGCGGCGAAGATCGACGGCGCCGGCCACGCGCAGGTCTACTTCAAGATCATCCTGCCGCTCGTGAGGCCGATCCTGGCCGTCACGGGACTCATCGCGCTCGTCTCGGTCATGGGCGAGTACATGCTGGCGTCGATCTTCCTGCGGGCGACCCCCGTGAAGACGCTCGCCACCGGCCTGTTCGGCGTCCTCGACGCCGACCGGTCGAACAACCTGGGCTGGTTCGCGGCCGCCGCCGTCCTCACGGCGATCCCGGTCGTGGCCCTGTTCCAGTACCTCCAGAAGTACATCGTCGGCGGCATCACGTCCGGCGCTGTCAAGGGATGACCGCCCAGAACCTGGGTGCGGCACCGGCTGCTCAGCAGCCGGTGCCGCACCGTCTGGGGCGCCCGCACCACGACGGCAGCGAGCTCTACGCGCCGGCCGGGACGCCGTCGCTCGGGGACACGGTCCCGGTCCGGTTCCGGGTCCCCGCCGGCGTCGGCGAGACGGGGCTGCACGTCCGCGTCCTCACCGACGGCGAGCCCGCCTATCTCCCCGCCCGCCTCGACGCGACGCTCGACGACGAGCGGTGGTACGTCGCCGAGGTCACGGTCCACAACCCGGTCACGGCCTACCGCGGCGTCGTCCAGCTCCCCGGTGGGTATCGCTGGCTCAACGGCACCGGCCTGCACGACCGTGATGTCACCGACGCGGCCGACTATCGCGTCAGCGTCCACGGCGGCGCTCCGGCCTGGGCGCGCGACGGCGTCGTCTACCAGATATTCCCGGACCGCTTCGCGCGCTCCGGCACCGAGCGGCCGACCCCTGCCTGGGCGGTCGCTGCCGAGTGGGACGAGCCCGTCGACGGCACCAAGCCGCTGGCGCCGCTGCAGTACTACGGCGGCGACCTCCTCGGGATCGAGCAGCGCCTCGACTACCTGGCCGACCTCGGCGTCGGGACCGTCTACCTCACCCCGATCTTCCCGGGCGAGTCGAACCACCGGTACAACGCGACGACGTTCGACCACGTCGACCCCCTGCTCGGCGGCGACGACGCCCTCGCCTCCCTCGGCGCGGCGATCCACGCCCGGGGGATGCGCCTCATCGGCGACTTCACCACGAACCACACGGGCGACACCCACGAGTGGTTCCAGCGTGCGCTCGCGGACCGGGGCGCCGTCGAGGCCGGGTACTACTACTGGCGGGACGAGGACCCGGGGTACGTCGGCTGGTACGACCACGCGACGCTGCCGAAGCTCAACTACGGCGGCACCGGGCTCCTGGAGCGGATGGCGACCGGCGAGGACTCCGTGACGGCGCACTGGATGAAGGCGCCGTACTCGCTGGACGGCTGGCGCATCGACGTCGCGAACATGACGGGCCGGTACGCCGCGGACGACTTCGCGCGCGACGTCGCCCGCGCCGTCCGGGCGCGGATGGCAGCGATCAAGGCCGACAGCGTGCTCATCGCCGAGCACAACTTCGACGCCACGGCGGACCTCGTCGGCGACGGCTGGCAGGGGACCATGAACTACGCGGGCTTCATGCGGCCCGTGTGGAGCTGGCTGGCGAGCCCGTCGAGCCCGGTCCCGACGTTCCTGGGGATGCCCAACGGGATCCCCAGACGCTCGGGCGCCGCCACGGTCGAGACCATGCAGGAGGTGCTCGCCGGCGTCGCATGGCCGGTGGCGCTCTCGAGCTGGAACTCGCTGGACACGCACGACACGCCACGGCTGCCCGAGGTCACGGGCGACCCGGCCGTCAGCCTCGTCGGGCTCGCGCTGCTGTACACCTACCCCGGGACCCCGATGATGTTCGCGGGGCTCGAGGTGGGCGCCGGCGGCCTCAACGGCGAGTACGGGCGGGTCCCGATGCCGTGGCACCGCCCCGAGGCGTTCGACACGCCGACGTTCCGCGCCGTCCGGGACCTCGTCCACCTGCGCAACCGCTCCCGCGCCCTGCGCGAGGGCGGGCTGCGGTGGGCCGTGGTGCACGACGACGCGGTCGCCTTCCTGCGGGAGACGGCGGACGAGCGCGTGCTCGTGGTGGCGGCGCGGGCGCCGTGGCCCGGCTCCGTGCTGCCGGCGTCTCTGGTCGGCGCCGGCGCCCGGCCCGAGAACCTCTACGGCGGCGCGGACCTCCGGGTCACCGCCGCCGGCCTCGAGGTCCCCGGCGACGGGCCCGGCGCGCAGGTCTGGCGCCTGGCCTGACGGGCGGCGGTCGCTAGGCTCGCGGCATGGCCGGCACGGCGCGCGAGGCGGACGTCGACGCCGGCGACGGCGCGTACACGCCCGCCGACCGCGAACGGTGGGTCGCGGAGCCGCCGAAGAGCCGCGGCCGGACCGCTTTCGAGCGGGACCGGGCGCGGGTGGTGCACTCGTCGGCGCTGCGGCGTCTCGGCGCGAAGACGCAGGTGCTGGGGCCGGGTTCGGACGACTTCATCCGGACCCGGCTCACGCACTCCCTCGAGGTGGCGCAGGTCGGCCGGCAGCTCGGCGCCGCGCTCGGCTGCGACCCCGACGTGGTGGACACGGCGTGCCTCGCGCACGACATCGGCCACCCGCCGTTCGGGCACAACGGCGAGCGCGCGCTGGCCGAGATGGCGGAGCCTGCAGGCGGCTTCGAAGGGAACGCGCAGTCGTTGCGGATCCTCAGCCGCCTGGAGCCGAAGGTGATCGACGCGTCGGGGCGATGCGTCGGGCTCAACCTCACGCGGGCCAGCCTCGACGCGGCGACGAAGTACCCGTGGCTGCGGGGGGAGGGCCCGCCACGCTCGGACGGCGGCACGACGCGCAAGTACGGCGTCTACTCCGACGACGCGGAGGTGTTCGCCTGGCTACGCCACGGGGCGCCTGGGGAGTGGCGCCGGTGCATCGAGGCCCAGGTCATGGACCTGGCCGACGACATCTCGTACTCCGTGCACGACGTCGAGGACGCCGTCGTCTCGGGGCGGGTCGACCTGGAGCTGCTGCGCTCGACGTCGGAGCGGGAGCGGCTCGTCGCCCAGACGCGCGGCTGGTACGACCCGCCGGTGCACGACGACGAGCTGCGCCAGGCCGTGGAGGTGCTGTCCCTGCTGCCGTTCTGGGTGTCCGGGTACGACGGCTCGCGCGGGGCGCTGGCCGCGCTCAAGGACATGACCAGCCAGCTCATCGGCCGGTTCTGCGC
>JBDIAU010000057.1:0-8553 GCA_039812565.1 Beutenbergiaceae bacterium | reverse complement strand
CGTCGTTGACCTCATCGAGGCCTTCGGCGTCGAATCCGCGCGTCCCGTGAGCCAGGCCGTTGCGAACACGGCGGAGCGCTTCGACGGTCGAGGACGCCTCCTCCGCGGTGACAACTCTCATCAAGCTGGTGCGCGCGAGACGGTCCTCGATCGAGGGGTGGGGGGTTCCGACCTTGAACGACCACCGCAGCGCCGTCTCCAAGTTCCGGAACGGTTCCTTGGCGAGCGAGTTCTTGATGAACCGGAAGTCGTCCGCGTCCACCTGCTCGCGGATTCGTTCGAGTGTCTCCGCATGGCGTTCCTGGTGCGTCTGCTTTTTCTTCTCAAAGTCGACTTGCGTCTCGTGCCCGTACATCCCTTCTAGGGACTGAATGAGGAGCAGGAATCGCGAGCGGGGGTGGTCCTCCTGGGCGTGCAACATCCCTGCGTAGGTCTCGATGAGAGGGTGGTGCTCGTCGGTGAGCTTCCACCAAGCGTGGACGAGCTCGAGGAGGTCGACGCCGTCTTCCCCACAGAACAACACGGACTTGTGGTTTCGTACCGTCTCGGAATCGGATTGGTAGGGTTCCTGCCGCAGCCCGGTGCCGTAGATCTGCCATGCGGGCATGAGAGTGACCAGATCTGGCTTATCGGCGTCGACGTCCCTGCCGTTGTTGCGGCCTTGGGGTACGGCCATGTGCGTCGGTTCGTCTGTTCTGCCGAGCATCACGTAGGTGATGGGCTGACTCTTGCCGGTTGCGATGGAGGCGAATCGCGCGGCACGCCACACTCACCCGCGCGGCGGCCCGGCGTCGATGCGCTGCCGATGGCGAGCGACGGCGTCGTTGCCCATCGCCCAGTCGGACTCCACCCACCATGTCGCGCCCGCGGCCACCCACTCGGCGACCACGTCGTAGCCGTCCCAGGCCAGCCCAGCCGCCTCCCGGAGCGGTCGGACCCCGGCGACGACGTCGGCCAGGTCCGACGGCGTGAACGGCGTGTCCGGTCCGAGCCCCACCTTCGTCGGGATCAGCCCGTCCCACATCGCGGCCCGGCGCATCGAACGCTCGGCCGGGTGCGCGCCCACCACCCACACCGGGACGCGGGGCTGCTGCACGTGCGGCGGCGGCGGGACGAAATCGGTCGGGCGGACGTCGTAGTGCATGCCGGTGAAGGAGAACGGCTGCCCGCGCATCAGCCCGTCGTAGATCGCCAGGCCTTCGTCCAGCTTCTGGGCGCGGACCCGCCGACCCTCGTCCCGCTCGAACGCGAGCCACCCGTCGTGGAGGGCGCCCAGCCCCACCGCCAGCTGGACGCGACCGCCGGAGAGGTGGTCGAGGGTGGCCACGCGCCCGGCGAGGTCCCACGGCCGGATGCGCGGGAGCGGCGTCAGCATGGTCCCGATCCGGATCCTCGACGTCACCATCGCGGCCGCCGTCAGGGTCACCCACGCGTCCTGCCCCCACACCGCTTCCCACGTGAAGATGGCGTCCCACCCCGCGTCCTCGGCCACCACGGCCAGGTCGGCGAACTCCCGGGGCGTCGCCGCGCTGATGACGACGCCGCACCTCACGTCTGCCATGCGCCTCACTGTGCCACGGCGCCGGTCGTCGGCGTCGGGTCGCGATCACGGTCGGCTGGCGCGATCCGGCAGTCGACGCCGCGTACGCTGTGCTCCCGTGAGCGAGCGGACGTCCCCACGCCTCCCCGACGGCGTCGCCCTCACCGCGGTGCCCTGGGACGACGAGCACGCCGGCCAGCTGCGCGCCGAGCAGCAGGCCGAACTCCTCGAGCGGTACGGCGAGCCGGACATCGAGCCCCACCTGCCAACGCAGGAGATGGTGGCCACGGTGCTCGTGAGCCGCGACGGGGAGGTCGCGGGCTGCGGCTCGCTCCGGGCCTACGGTCCCGGGCGCGGAGAGCTCAAGCGCATGTACGTGCGCCCCGGCGTCCGCGGTCAGGGGCTGGGGCGGCTCGTCCTGGCGGAGCTCGAGCGCCTCGCGGCTGCCCACGGGATCAGCCGCCTCCTCCTGGAGACCGGCGTCCGCCAACCCGAGGCGATCCGCCTGTACCGGTCGGCCGGCTACCGGCGAGTCCCCAACTACGGGCCCTACCTCGGGGTCTCCTCGTCCGTGTGCTACGGCCGCTCGCTGGATCCGGCCGCCCGGACGCATGTGCTCGTCGTCAACGGCACCATGGGTGCGGGGAAGACAACAATCGCCTCGGCCATCGCCGACCTGCTCCGTGAGGACGGCACCGCCCACGCGTGGGTCGACGTCGACGCCCTGTGCCAGGCCTGGCCGCGCCCGCCCGAGGACCCCTACGCGCAGGACCTCGCGTTCGCCGGCCTCGCCGGCTTGGCGCCCGCGCTGACGGCGCAGGGCTACCGGCACGTGGTGCTGGCGCGCGTGGTCGAGGACGCGGCGGACCGCGAGCGTTACGAGCAGGCATTCGACGGCGCCGACGTGACGATCGTCCGGCTCGACGCACGCGAACCGACCCGCGTCGCCCGCCTCGTCGAGCGAGAGCCGGCGGGGTACTGGCAGGACCTCGCGCTCGCCCGCACCGTGGAGCTCGAGTCGAACCTCCGCAGGCTCGACCTGGACGACGCGGTGATCGACAACGACGAGCGCGCCGCTCGGCGGGTGGCCCAGGACGTCCTGCGTGTGGCGGGATGGACCCTGGAGACCCGGACCGCCACCGCGTGACCCGGCGCGGCCGTGGCGGCTGCCGGTCCCCCCGCGCGAGCGGCCGGGGAGGAGGAGGCAGCACCTCGGCGTCGATGCCGTACGGGCCGTCCCCGCGCGTGGGGCCGGGGAGGACGACCGGCGTCCGCTGCGCGCCTCCGTCGACGCCGATCCGCGCACAGGGACGGGGAGGCCATCTAGCGGCGTCACCCGCCGGATCCGAGGCGGCGGATCTGCAGCACGGCGGAGTCCACGTGAGGTGGAGGCCGGAACGCGCGACGCGGCACGGCCAGTCCCCGACCGAGGTGATAGCCGCGGGTGTGGCGCGCGCCCGGCGGGCACTCGACCATCCGGCTCACGGCGCCGCGCTGGAGGACCAGATCCGCGGCAAGCAGCCTGGGGCTCGACAGCAGCAACCGCACCAGGTCTGTGGAGGCGCCGTACGGCGGACTCGCCACCACCCGGAAGGGCCGTCGCGGCAACCGCAGGTCGCGCAGGTCGGTACGCACCACGATCACCTCAGGGCCGAACGTCTCCCTGAGCCTGGCCACCCGTTCGGGGTGGAGCTCGACGGCGATGACGCGTGCGCCACGGTCCACCAGCGGGCCCGTCAGGACCTGATCTGCAGGAGGCGCTCCGCAGGGCTCTGGGGTCCGACCGAGCCTCCGGCTGGCGCGAGCCGTAGGCCGCGCGGTGCGGAGGCGGAGGCGCGCCCTTCCAGGGGTTCTGGGCGGCTGCGCTCAGCCGGAGGCGAGGTCGTGCAGTTCGGCTTCGAGGGCTGAGGCGAGTGTCTGGGTGTCGGGGACGACGTCGGGGTCGGCGATGAGGGTGACGCCGAGGGTGCCGTCGTAGGAGAACGCTGCGAAGGCGACGCCGACGTTGCCGGCGGTGATGGTCAGCGGCACGATGCGGCGGATCGGCGCACCAGCCAGGTTCAGGGTCTCGGCTGGTCCGCGGAGGTTGGTGAGGAAGGAGTTGACCAGCCGCTGCCGGTCGACGAACCAGCGGAACACCCCGAATCGCGGCGAGGGCGCGGAAGAGGGGGCCGATGAGAGCGGCGGACGCCCCGCGCGTGCCGGCCTTGCGGGTTCGGGTCTGACGGGCCACTTGTGCGAGCCGTGACGCGGGCGGGCCGTCGAGTGGGACGCGGACCGGCATGACGCCTACCCGGTTGCCCAGGTCGGTGCTCGTGGTGGCGAGCCTGGCGGAGATCGGGACGGAGACGACGAGCTCGGCCGGCGGCACCTGCCCGCGGTGGGTGAGGAGCCGGGCCATGGCGCCTGTGACCGCGACGAGGAGGGCGTCGTTGACGGTCGCGGCGTGCCGGCGGGCGGCTCGTCGGATCGGGTCGAGGTCGACCTCGACCCGGGCAAAGGTGCGCCCGGGCCCGGTCGGGGCGTTCAACGAGCAGCGCGGCGCGAGCCGGCCGCCGCCGAGTTCGACGCGGGCGTGCCGCATCGCGGCGAATGCCGCCGCGGGTGCTCGCCGGGTGGTGCCCTGCCCCGATCCGGGGTCGCCGGGACGCTGGGGTGTGGGGGCAGCGGGGCGTTCCGCCTGGGCCAGCGCCTCACCGGTCGCCGGTGGGGCGGGTTCGGCGGTGCGGTCGACGATCTCGGCGAGCAGCGCGAGTCCGCCGATACCGTCGGCGACCACGTGATGCATCACGACGACGACCCCGACCCCATCGTCGGGGGCGCCGGTCACGACCACGGCCCGCCACAACGGGCGGTCGCGGGGGAGCGGTGTCGTGACGACGTCGGCAGCGGCCGCGAGTACCGGGTCGAGCGCGGCCGGCTCCCCGGCGGTGATGCTGACGTGCCGGGCGACGTCGAACTCCCCGTCGTGAACCCAGCACGGGCGTCGACCCCACCGTCGGGTCACCAGGCGTTGGCGCAGCCGCGGCACCCCAGCCAGTCGCCGCGCGACCTCGGCGGCCACCAGTTCCGCGCCGCCGGGTACCGGGGCGAGGTCCAGCACGACGGCGACGTTCATCGACACCGGACCGACGTCCGTCGCCAACTGGACCAGATCGGCCGCCGTGATCGGCTCCACCCCGCCCGCCCGTGCCACCCCACCAGCATCGACGACGACCCCCGGAATCGCCGGTGACCTTGGTCGCGCGGTTCCCCGACCGGACCCGCGCGTGCCTTGCCGATCGCGCCACGCCTGGTGAGACGTCAGCGGTGATCGCTGAAATGGAGTCCGCCGCTCGGCGCCCGCGCCTCTTCGAGCCCAGCAGTGCGCCGTTCTGGGACGACCCCGCGCCCGACCCGCGACGCGACAGGTGGAACTCGCCCGTGGGGGCCTGTGGCGGCCCGGTTCGCATCGGGTCATCATCGACCGTTACGACTACCCCGCTGAAGTCACGTGCACGCAGTACGTCGTCGCGGACGACGACGGGCTCGAGGCGTACCGGATGTGGTTCCGCGACTACGCCCCCGCCACGCTCGCCCCAGTACGCGCCGCCGCGGGTCTCGACATCCAGGAACTCTGGGGCTCGCTGACCGGCACGCCCTACGACTCCGCCTCCGACTGGTTCGCGGTGGTCGCCGGTGCCGTGACGACTGAGGCGTCCGCTGACGACGAGTGAGCGAGGTGTGACCAGACGGTCGCGACCCGTTTGGACCGTGCCTCGCCCGTCCACCCGACAAGCCAGCGGGCCGTCCTCACGCGATCCCGGTCGATCGTCGAGCGCCCGATCAGGCATCCGTGTGTCCCGGCGCGTCCATGTGTGTGACGGTGCTTCGGCATGCGCGGAATCTGAAATTGGTGCATGCACCCCTCTGAGGCCCCCACGAGGAGGGCCCCTGACCGGCATTTCTGCTGGTCAGGGGCCCTTTCGTCGCTGTCTCAACGAGTGTCCGAGGGGTGCACGAAAGGGCGTCTGATCAGGCATTTCGCTGCGGGTGACCCGCATCGGCGGACGTCGGGAAACACCCAGATTCAGGGTCAGTTGTGCATGGATTGGTGCATGGGCGTCGACGTCGCTGGCGGCGCCGGAGTGGTTGACGGGGGTGGTCCGCCCGCCGCCACCGGCTCGGTCAGGCTGTCCAACCAGATGCCCTAGCCAGCAGTCACCGCGACAGCGACGCCGCCAACTGCATCGGCACGGTCGCCGACGTCGAGCTTGCATCCCAACGACGCGAGCTCGTGCACCAGCGCCGACGCGAACGTGGCGAGAGGGCCGGTGAACCGGCTCGAGACCGGGTCAAGTTTCACCCGACGAGCGGGGGTCATCCTTAAGCCGGCTTCCTCGGGATGCGCGCCTGCAACACGAACAACTGCCCCGTTGTGATCGCAACCCAACGCCCGCACCTGCGCGCCCGCCTGGTCGTGGAGGAGTCCGCCCGCCGGCGGAGTACCTACCTCGCCGCGACGACCGAGCTGATGCAGGTCCCGGCGCGGGCGTGCGGCCACGTACATCTGAGCGACTTCACCCCCGGCGACCTGACCACCTCGAAGAAGGACATCGCCGACCTCACCGGCGCCGGCCCCGCCTGAACACCGACCAGGCACGGGGGCGGAACCCCGGGCGGCGGTGACGCCGCGCAGATCCGCACGTCACCGTCATCGGCCCGTTCGGCGGCGCCGCCCTTGCCGCCGGGCGGGAGGAGGAGCATCGTTGCCGACATGGTGCACAGGGTGCTATTGCTGCCGGGCTCGGTACTGCCCGCGTCGATGGCGTACCCCGCCCTCCTCGAGTCGCTAGGGCCCGGAGTGGACGCGGCCGCGAAAGAGCTGGAGGTGTACGCGGGCGACGCGCCGCCCCCGGGATACACCCTCGACACCGAGGTGGCGGGGATCATCCGTACCGCACAGGAGCGCGGCTGGCAGCAGTTCCACCTCGTCGGCTACTCCGGCGGCGGCGCATCCGTGCTGGCTTTCACCGCCCGGCACCCCGGCCGGGTTCTGAGCCTGGGCCTGCTCGAGCCGGCGTGGGCGGGGAACTGGGACGACGCGACGCCGGAGCACCTGCGCCTGTGGCAGGAGTACAGCCGCATCGGATCCCTGCCGCCCGAGAGGTTCATGGCGGCGTTCATGCGGCTGGGGGTGCGTCCCGAGGTGGTGCTCGCCCCGCCCCCTTGGGCCACCGACCCGCCACCCTGGATGGCGAAACGGCCGGCGGGGATCAGAGCCTTCCTGGCAACGTTCCGCACTTACGACCTCGACCGGGCCGCGCTCGCCGCCTTCGACCGGCCCGTGTACTTCGCGCTCGGCGGCCTCAGCAACCCCGACGACTACGGGGAGGTCGCCGCCAGACTCGGGCGCACGTTCCCCGACTACACCCTCGAGGTGTTTACCGACCGGCACCATTTCGACCCGCCGCACCGGGCAGAACCGGAACGGCTCGCCCGATCACTTGCCGCGATGTGGGACCGCGCCGAACCCACCTGACCGCCCGAACTGCAGTACTGGTCTTGTGACGGCCGCACCTGCCCGGGACCCACGGCGGCAGGGCCCGCATCAGGGGGAGCGCGCACCGGGGCGCGTGTGGGGCCGAGCAAGCGTCGGGTGTACCGGGAGTCGGTTGGGTGCGCCGCCGGGCGTTGGGTTGCCGGCAGCAGTGTTTACGGCAACAGGTCGAAGTACTTCTTTCGAGCGGCCATCGCATGGATGACGAGCTCGTCGCCGCTATCCAGGATCAGCACGACAGTCTCAGGCAGGCGGGCCTGGGTGTCGAAGCCCAGTCGTAGCTCCCGGTGGGGAGGGCCATCGTCGTCGAGCGGCTCGATCCACAGCGACCACCGTGCTGCGTGGATCGCGTCCTCCGGCAAGACGCCGTGCTTGAGCGCGCTGCGGTGGACCTTCACGCTGCGAAGCGGGCCAGCGCGGCCCGGATCGCCTCGGACCGGCTCATGTCGTTCTTGGCTGCAGCCGCGTCGAGCGCCTCGAGCTCCTCAGCGGTGAGTCGGACCGCCACGACCTGCATCGGCTCAGCACCGCGACCAGGACGACCACGACCCCGACGCTTGAGAGCGTCGACGTCGTATCCCGCTTCGGCCTCGTCGGCCCACTTCTGGATCTGCTCCTCACTCACCACCCTCATATCGTATGACGGAAAGGGGGTGGTTTACACGGGCGGACCATGTTCGGCATCGCGATGCTGATCATGGCCTCCCACGCCCGGGCCTTCGGGGAGGGCCGGGTGCCGGACCTGGTGCCGGACCTGGTGGCCGGGTACCAGACATGGCAGGGCCTGGGCCGGCAGGTGATGCGCGGGCAGCGGGGCCACACGATCCCCGCCCCGCGCACCCACACTATCCGGGAGGCGGTCGACCGAGCCGGTGAGCGCCGCGAGCTCGACCGGGGGGAGCCGCCGGCACCGGGCGAGACCCCGGCGACGCGCCGCCCGGTGGTGGGGTGGACGACGACGACGGTGTTCTCGATGTCGCAGACCGACGGCGCCGCCCTGGCCCTGCGCCCCGAACCGCGCGTGCTGACGGGGCAGGCGCCCCCGGGGTTGTGGGACGGCCTCGCCGCGCAGGTCACCACGGCCCCTCCCTTGACACACTCGGGAGCGCACCAAGGCACCCACTCGTTCGTGCCGGACGCGAGGACCTCCCCGGCTGGAGTTGGCGAAACCTCAAGCCCGAGCGACGAGGTGCAGACGTCTGCGACGACGGCGGCAGCCGGCGTACGGAGCGCCTCCTCAGCGTCGCCAGCCGCCGCTCCACGAAGCGCCCACTGGCCAGCCCTGGTGATCGTCGCCGGCCGGATCAGACCGCCATGTGTCCCCATGCGCCCCCGCGCACACCGGTGCTCCGACGTGCGCGAAAACAGCAATTGGTGCATGGATTGGTGCATGGACCCATGAGAAGGGCCCCTGACCGAGGTATAACCCCAGGTCAGAGGCCCTTTTCTAGAGTGTCCGAGGGGGGACTTGAAC
>JBDIAU010000056.1:0-8563 GCA_039812565.1 Beutenbergiaceae bacterium | reverse complement strand
GCCGCCCAGCGCGCGAGGGCTGCGGCCTCCCCTGCGGCCGGGAGCACGGCGTCGACGGCGGGTGGTGCGGGCAGGGCGTCGACGCCGCGGCCGGGGCCGGGCGCCACCCAGGCGACGTCGAGCCCGGCGGAGCCGGCCGGCGCCCGCCAGCCGTGCTCCAGCCACGCGCGGCGGAAGGGCGTGAAGACGCGGAACGGCGTGCCGCCCGCGGTGCGCAGTCGCCCGGGCGTCACCGCGTACGGAGAGCCGGTCCGCACGAGCGGCACCCCGACCGCGGCGAGCGCCTTCTCAACAGCGGCGTCGCGCCGTCGTCCGTAGGGGGCGACGTCCTCGCTGACGTGCACGGCGCTCGCGGCGACGTCGCGGGCGAGGGCGGGCAGGACGGCGGCGGGGTCGCCGCGGAGCACGGTGAGCCGGCCGTCCAGGCTCGCGTCGAGCGCGGCGAGCGAGTCGAGGAGGTAGGCGACGCGCGGGGCGCCGGCGCGGGCCAGGAGGGCGTCGTCGAGGACGAACAGCGCGACGACGCCGTCGCCGCCCTCGGCCGCGGCGGCGAGGAGGGCCGGGTGGTCGCTGCGGCGCAGGTCGCGACGGAACCACAGGATGGCGGGCATCGGCCCACGCTAGCTCTCCTTCTGCGCCGAGGTCGCACCCCGGACTCGAGGTCGCACGCTGCGCGGTGCGACCTCGGCCCGGAGGTGCGACCTCGGGGGAGGAGGGGGTCGGCAGGTGGGCCGGACAACAGAACGCGGCCCTGGTCAACGAGTGACCAGGGCCGCGGGGGGACGGCGGCTCACGCCGCACCACGGACGTCCAGCACGATCAGCCTGCCCGCTGACCAGGGGCGCACGCGCCCGCTCCAGCCGACGTCCGGTTCTGTCCCCGGCCTCTGTGGTGGCAGGAACCATGCTGACCCGACCGCGACGCCCCGACGCGGGTACAAGGTCCCAGTCCGGGCGCTGCGCCCGGCCTTGCCCCGGCGTCAGCGGGTGATCCGCGTCACCGGAGTCGCTCCCGGGCGAACACCGCCATGGCGTCGCGCAGGTAGAGCGCGAGCCCCGGCGCGACGGCGTCGTACGTGGCGGTGAAGCGCGCGTCGTCGACGTACATCCGGCCGAGGCCCTCGTACGCCTCCGCGCTCGGGGTCCAGAAGACGCAGACCTGCGCGTAGTGCTCCGCGATCAACGCCTGGGTCCGCGCGTCCCCGACGGGCACGCCGTCGCGCATCGCGTCGGCCAGCGACAGGGTGGTCGCGCGGCTCTCCGCCCAGTACCGGGCCTGTCCCGGCTCCCCGAGCGCCGCCCATCGGGCGTTGCTCGAGTCGACGGCGGCGTCCCCCCACCGCTCGCGCGACTCGGTCTCGTAGCGGCTGTTGTCGAAGCCGCGGTACAGCTCGTCGGCGGCCATCTCCACTCCTTCCTCGAGGGACGCGATGGTGGCGCGGACGGCGTCGGCGAGCCGGTCGAACCGGTCGCGCTCGGCCTCGAGCCGGGCCAGGTGGGCCCGCAGGTGCTCGAGGCGGGCGCCGTCGGCGAGGACCTCGGCGATGGTGCCGAGGTCGACGCCGAGCTCTCGCAGGACGAGCACCTCCTGCAGCCGCTCGAGCTCCGCCCGGCCGTAGAGCCGCCGCCCGCCGCGGTCGACGCCCGCGGGCTCGAGCAGCCCGATCGCGTCGTAGTGCCGCAGCGTCCGCGACGTCACCCCGGACAGGCGCGCCACCTCACCGATGTCCCACACGTGCGTCCCTCGTGGTTCTGCGGGGCGGTCCGTCCGCCCATCTCTCGACCGTAGGAGTTGACGTTACGTCAACCGCAAGGGCGGCACGCGAGACGTCCGACGGCGCCCGGCGCCGCCTCGCCCCGGGCTGTCGGTGCACGGGGCTACGCTCCGTGACCATGACCGCCCCAACCCGTCCCGACGTCGACATCAAGCCCCGGAGCCGCCAGGTCACCGACGGGCTCGAGGCCACCGCCGCGCGCGGCATGCTCCGCGCCGTCGGCCTGGGTGACGCGGACTTCGCCAAGCCCCAGATCGGCATCGCGAGCTCGTGGAACGAGATCACGCCGTGCAACCTCTCCCTGGACCGGCTCGCCCAGGCGGCCAAGCAGGGCGTGCACGCGGCGGGCGGCTACCCGCTGGAGTTCGGCACCATCTCGGTCAGCGACGGCATCTCGATGGGCCACGAGGGGATGCACTTCTCCCTGGTCAGCCGCGACATCATCGCGGACAGCGTCGAGACGGTGATGCAGGCCGAGCGGCTCGACGGCTCGGTGCTCCTCGCCGGCTGCGACAAGTCCCTGCCCGGCATGCTCATGGCAGCGGCCCGCCTCGACCTCGCCGCGGTCTTCCTCTACGCCGGCTCGATCATGCCGGGCTGGGTGAAGCTCTCCGACGGCACGGAGAAGGACGTCACGATCATCGACGCGTTCGAGGCCGTCGGCGCGTGCGCGCGCGGCCTCATGAGCGAGGAGGACGTGGACCGCATCGAGCGGGCGATCTGCCCGGGCGAGGGCGCCTGCGGCGGCATGTACACCGCGAACACGATGGCGTCGGTGGCCGAGGCGATCGGCATGTCGATCCCCGGGTCGGCGGCGCCGCCGTCGGCCGACCGGCGTCGCGACCACTTCGCGCACCTGTCCGGCCAGGCGGTCGTCGAGCTCCTGCGGCAGGGCATCACGGCCCGGCAGATCATGACGAAGGAGGCGTTCGAGAACGCGATCGCCGTGGTCATGGCGTTCGGCGGCTCGACGAACGCGGTGCTCCACCTCCTCGCGATCGCGCACGAGGCCGAGGTGGACCTCACGCTGGACGACTTCTCCCGCGTCGCCGCGCGCGTGCCCCACCTGGGCGACCTCAAGCCGTTCGGCCGGTACGTGATGAACGACGTCGACCGGATCGGCGGCGTCCCCGTGGTGATGAAGGCGCTGCTCGACGCCGGCCTGCTCCACGGCGACTGCCTCACCGTCACCGGCAAGACCGTCGCGGAGAACCTCGCCGACGTCGCGCCTCCCGACCCGGACGGGAAGATCCTGCGCGCGCTCGACAACCCCATCCACCGCACCGGCGGCATCACGATCCTGTCCGGCTCGCTCGCCCCCGAGGGTGCGGTCGTGAAGTCCGCCGGCTTCGACTCGGAGGTCTTCGAGGGCACGGCCCGCGTCTTCGAGCGGGAGCGCGCCGCGCTCGACGCCCTCGAGGACGGCACGATCACCGACGGCGACGTCGTCGTCATCCGCTACGAGGGCCCCAAGGGTGGTCCCGGCATGCGGGAGATGCTCGCCATCACCGGGGCGATCAAGGGGGCGGGCCTGGGCAAGACGGTCCTGCTGCTCACGGACGGCCGGTTCTCCGGCGGCACGACCGGCCTGTGCGTCGGCCACGTCGCGCCCGAGGCGGTCGACGGCGGCCCGATCGCCTTCGTCCGCGACGGGGACCGGATCCGCCTCGACGTCTCGAACGCGACCCTGGACCTCCTCGTCGACCCGGCCGAGCTGGCCGCCCGCGCCGAGGGCTGGGCGCCGCTGCCGCCGCGGTACACCCGGGGTGTCCTGGCCAAGTACGCCAAGCTCGTCCAGTCGGCGTCGCGCGGGGCGATCCTCGAGTAGCCGTGGGCGACCTCCTCGGCGAGGTCTGGTCGCGGGCGACGACGCCGCAGCCCCCGCCGACGCTCGCCGTGCTGCTGGGGACGGCCGCGGTCGCGCTGCTCGTGGTCGCGCTGCCGGCGTCGTGGCACGTGGCGCGGCACGCGGTGACCGTGGTGCACGAGGGCGGGCACGCCGTCGTCGCCGTGGTCACCGGCCGCCGCCTGGCGGGGATCCGGCTCCACACGGACACCTCCGGCGTGACGGTGTCGGTCGGGCGCCCGCGCGGCCCCGGCATGGTGGCCACGGCCGCTGCGGGCTACCCGGCACCGGCGCTCGCCGGGCTCGGCGTCGCCTGGCTCGTGGCGCGCGGGCACGGCGCTGGCGCGCTGTGGCTGGCGCTCGCCGTCGTCGTGCTCCTCGGGGTCCAGGTCCGCAACGGCTACGGCCTGTGGGTGCTGCTCCTGGGTGCGGCGGGCCTCGTCGGGCTCGCGTGGTGGGCCGCGCCCGCCTGGCAGGGCGCGGCCGCGTCGCTCCTGGCCTGGTTGCTCCTGCTCGGGGCGCCGCGGGCGGTGGTCGAGATGCAGGGGCAGCGGCGCCGGGGCCGACGACGCGGCCGCTCCGGCTCGGACGCCGGACCAGCTCGCCGCGCTCACGCACGTCCCCGCCGCCGTGTGGGTCGCGGTGCTCCTCCTGGTCACGTTCGGTGCGCTCGGGCTCGGGGCCCTCTGGACGGCGCGCGCCGCAGGGCTCTGATCCCCGGCTGGGACGGGGCTGTGCCGCGCCGCGCCCGGGGTGCGATCCTGGGGGCCCAGGGGAGGGGGCACTCATGACCGACCGCATCTCCGCGACGCAGTTCCTCGACACCGTCGGCACCCCGGACTGGACCGCGGCGGACGACGTCGCCGCGGCGACCTTCCGCACCGGGACGTTCGAGGTGGGCGTCCGCCTCGTCGTCGCGATCGGCGAGCTCGCCGACGCCGCCGACCATCATCCCGACGTCGACCTGCGGTACCCGACGGTGACCGTCCGACTGAGCACGCACGACGTGGGCGGGCTCAGCCACCGCGACGTCGAGCTCGCGCGGGAGGTCTCGCTCGCCGCGGCTGCCCTCGGCGTGTCGGCCGTCCCGGCCGCCTGACGCGCCGTGACCGCCCGGACTCACGACTGCGCCGGGCGGCGTCGTCGCAGGTGGGGGCCCACATCGGGACCTCCTCGGGTCGCCCGGGGGTGTCCACCATGCGGACGGTGATTCCGCGCCTCGGGACCTGGGACCTAGGGGGTGTCACCGCCGTCCGACGTGGCTTAAGGTGTCGACATGCAGACGGCACTCCTCGTAGTACCACGGCGCGTGGGCGCTGCGGCCTGACGGTCGAGCACGTCTGCGCGCACCCCTCGAGACGACCCTGCGGTCCGGGGGGCTTTTTTCTGCCCGGATCGACGACGGCACCGACGCCACCAGAAGTCCGACACACAGCCACAGGAGAGAACCGATGGCCAAGGGTCCCCACCCCGCCCCGCCGCGCGCCTCGGCCCGGCTCGCAGAGCGAGCCGGTGGTGCGCAGCTGACCGCCGCCCCGCCGCCGACCCCGACGGTCAGCGAGCCCGGCACGGGTGCGCAGAGCCTCGTCTGGTCCCTCGAGTCGGTCGGGGTCGACGTGATCTTCGGCCTTCCCGGCGGGGCGATCCTGCCGGCGTACGACCCGCTGCTCGACTCCACCAAGCTCAAGCACATCCTCGTGCGCCACGAGCAGGGCGCCGGGCACGCGGCGTCGGGCTACGCGCACGCCACCGGTCGCGTCGGCGTCTGCCTCGTCACCTCCGGACCGGGCGCGACGAACCTCGTCACGCCGCTCGCGGACGCGAACATGGACTCGATCCCGATGGTCGCCATCACCGGCCAGGTGGCGGCGCCGATGATCGGCACGGACGCCTTCCAGGAGGCGGACATCGTCGGCACGACGATGCCGGTCACCAAGCACTCGTTCCTCGTGACCCGGCCCGAGGACATCCCGAGGCGGATCGCCGAGGCGTTCCACATCGCCTCGACGGGGCGGCCCGGGCCGGTGCTCGTCGACATCGCGAAGAGCGCGCTCCAGGCGGGCACCACGTTCACCTGGCCGAACGAGCTCGACCTGCCCGGCTACCACCCGACCACCAAGCCGCACGCCAAGCAGGTGCGCGAGGCCGCCCGGCTGCTCGCCACCGCGCGGCGACCGATCCTCTACGTCGGCGGCGGCGTGATCCGGGCGGACGCGAGCGCGCAGCTGCGCGCCCTGACCGACCTCTCCGGCGCGCCCGTCACGACGACGCTCATGGCTCGCGGCGCGCTGCCCGACTCCCACCCGCAGCACCTCGGCATGCCGGGGATGCACGGGACCGTCGCGGCGGTCGCGGCGCTGCAGAAGGCCGACCTCATCGTCGCCCTCGGTGCCCGCTTCGACGACCGCGTGACCGGCAAGCTGTCGAGCTTCGCCCCCCACGCGAAGATCGTCCACGCGGACATCGACCCGGCGGAGATCTCGAAGAACCGCCACGCGGACGTGCCGATCGTCGGCGACCTCAAGGACGTCCTCACGGACCTCACGGCCGACCTGGCGCACGAGCACGCCCAGCACGGCCGGCCCGACCTCGAGGCGTGGTGGCGGCAGCTCGACGACTGGCGCGAGACCTACCCGCTCGGCTGGACGCCGACCGACGACGGCCTGCTCGCCCCGCAGTACGTCATCAGCCGCCTCGGCGCGATCACGCCGTCGGACACGGTGTACGTCGGCGGCGTCGGCCAGCACCAGATGTGGGCTGCGCAGTTCATCCGGTACGAGCACCCGCGCACCTGGATCAACTCCGGCGGCCTCGGCACGATGGGCTACTCCGTCCCCGCGGCCATGGGCGCGAAGGTCGGCCTGCCCGACACGACCGTGTGGGCGATCGACGGTGACGGCTGCTTCCAGATGACCAACCAGGAGCTCGCCACCTGCGCGCTCGAGGGCATCCCGATCAAGGTCGCGCTGATCAACAACTCGTCGCTCGGGATGGTCCGCCAGTGGCAGACCCTCTTCTACGACTCCCGCTACTCGCACACCGACCTCCACACGGGCCACCAGACCCGGCGGATCCCCGACTTCGTCCAGCTCGCCGAGGCCTACGGCTGCGTCGGCCTGCGCTGCGAGACGGCCGAGGACGTCGACGCGACGATCGAGCGGGCGATGGAGATCGACGACGTCCCCGTCGTCGTCGACTTCACGGTGAGCCGGGACGCGATGGTGTGGCCGATGGTGGCCGCCGGCGTCTCGAACGACGACATCCAGTACGCGCGGGGGATCACCCCCACGTGGGACCGCGACGAGTGAGCGGGCGAGGAGAACGACACCCATGAGCAGGCACACCCTCTCGGTCCTGGTCGAGAACAAGCCCGGCGTCCTCACGCGCGTCGCCGCCCTGTTCGCGCGGCGGGCCTTCAACATCCACTCGCTCGCCGTCGGCCCGACCGAGCACGAGTCGATCTCGCGGATGACCGTCGTCGTCGACGTCGACGAGCTCCCCCTGGAGCAGGTGACGAAGCAGCTCAACAAGCTCGTCAACGTGCTCAAGATCGTCGAGCTCGAGGCGCACTCGTCGATCCAGCGCGAGCTGCTGCTGGTCAAGGTCCGCGCGGACGACATCACCCGGACGGCCGTCCTGCAGGTCGTCGAGCTGTTCCGCGCGCACGTCGTGGACGTCAGCCCGGACGCGGTGACGATCGAGGCGACCGGCGGTCCGGACAAGATTGCCGCCCTCCTGGCGGTGCTGGAGCCCTACGGTGTCCGTGAGATCGTGCAGTCCGGCATGGTCGCGATCGGCCGTGGCGGGCGCTCGATGAGCGACCGCGCGCTGGAGCGCGTGGCCCGGACCGCCTGATCGACGACCGTCATCCCCCTTCGAGCGAGACCAGATCCGAGGAGAACGATCCAACGTGGCTGAGCTGTTCTACGACGACGACGCCGACCTGTCCGTCATCCAGGGCCGTAAGGTCGCCGTCATCGGCTACGGGAGCCAGGGGCACGCGCACGCGCTCAACCTCCGCGACTCCGGCGTCGACGTCCGCGTCGGCCTGCGCGAGGGCAGCGCGTCCCGGGCGAAGGCCGAGGAGGCCGGGCTGCGCGTCGTGGACGTCCCGACCGCGGTGCAGGAGGCCGACGTCGTCGTCATCCTCGCGCCCGACCAGGTCCAGCGCTTCCTCTACGCCGACGACGTCGCCCCCAACCTCAAGGACGGCGCGGCGCTCGTCTTCGGGCACGGCTTCAACATCCGGTACGGCTACATCACGCCGCCGTCGGGCGTCGACGTCTTCATGGTCGCGCCGAAGGGCCCCGGCCACCTCGTGCGCCGTGAGTACGTCGACGGCCGCGGCGTGCCGGTGATCGTCGCCGTCCAGCAGGACGCCTCCGGCGGCGCGTGGCCGCTGGCGCTGTCGTACGCCAAGGCGATCGGCGGCCTGCGGGCGGCCGGCATCAAGACGACGTTCGCCGAGGAGACGGAGACCGACCTGTTCGGCGAGCAGGCCGTGCTCTGCGGCGGCGCCTCGCAGCTCGTCATGTACGGCTTCGAGGTCCTCACCGAGGCGGGCTACCAGCCCGAGGTCGCGTACTTCGAGTGCCTCCACGAGCTCAAGCTCATCGTCGACCTCATGATCGAGGGCGGCATCGCCAAGCAGCGCTGGAGCATCTCCGACACGGCGGAGTACGGCGACTACGTCTCCGGCCCGCGGGTCATCGACCCGCACGTGAAGGAGAACATGAAGGCGGTCCTCGCGGACATCCAGGACGGCACGTTCGCGCGCCGCTTCATCGCCGACCAGGACGCCGGGGCGCCGGAGTTCAAGGAGCTGCGCGCCAAGGGCGAGACGCACCCGATCGAGGCCACCGGCCGGGAGCTCCGCAAGCTGTTCTCCTGGGTGAAGCCGACCGACAGCGACTACGTCGAGGGCCACGCCGCCCGCTGACGCC